>NZ_PNDJ01000067.1:0-11210 GCF_005887255.1 Pseudoalteromonas sp. S1609
AAACAGGCGCTGCCCGAAGGGTTCTGCCTAGGGGCAATTAACTCTTTGTTGCTCGGCTTTGACTTATTCTTACATGGATGTAAGCCAGTAGAATAACGCAGGAGCAGTTATCGAGCCCACTAGGTTACAAACCTCGCGCCGCGATTAAATCGTCCCTAGTTTGAACAAATTTTAATCCGCAAAGGTCAACAGACCCTAGTTAACCCTAAAAAAAGAAGAGATTGATAAACGGCCATTTTTTATATCGCCTGTGAATTCATAGTCATTATCTAAGTTAGCACAATGAAGTAAATTGCTTTTATATAACACCACGCGGTTTTGCTTTGCTTTAATATTAATGACTTGCTCGAATAAGGCGGTATTACTGTTTAAATACCCTTGATGTTCTGATTCATTATTTTTGGTTTGTTCTATTACATCGCTAAAAAGGTGTTGGTTTCGTGGCGTTATTTTAATTAGGTTTTCAGGAATATAGCGATAAATTGATGTGCCGTTAGACTCTTTACCAGCTATATAATGCACTGCTGCAAAGGTATTATCATCGGTCGAATCTATATGAGGTATACGTTGTAATAACTTAAGCTCACAGGCTTTTTGGGTAACTAATGATAATTTGCAACGATGAACATAGAGTGCTTTATTCTCGCGGTTAAAAACACCTCGTGCTTGAAGAGATAGTAATAGCTGCCTAAAAGCACGGTAATAAGGTTCAGGCATTACATCACGCTTACCGGGAAATAAAGTACCATCGCTGCCAACGGGCTCTAAATACGCTACATGAGCAGCAAAATTAACCACAGGTTCAATACTTTTTAGAAAATTATCGATGATGATCACATCTTCGTTTTCAGTTTCAAGATGAACTATTTCAACCCTAAAATCGGGGTTTAACTCGTAGTGTTCCATTTTAATTCAACTGATATTAATCGCAATATTGTTGAATATACTAACAAAAGTCCATAATTATGAAACAAAAAACAACATTCAGCAGAGTGTTTTTTACACTACATATTGTACAAATAATTACCTTCTTTATTTGTTAATTATTAACGTACAAAATGACACAAAATTTTCACTTCCTTTTTGTCACCAAAACCATTAGCCTTAGGCCACTAACAGTAATAAATCAAATTAATAAATAACGGAGCAGTAACATGGCGGAGCAACAAGTACAGCCTTTACACAACGAAAAACATGCCAACACTAAAATTAAAAATGGCATCAACATCGAATTTATGAAAACTCAACACTTAGTGCCAGTGGTTGCACATGAGTTTGCGCGTATCGCTAATGAATTCCCAATGTCTTTTGTTAAAAATAACGAAACAGGTACTTTTCAAGCGGTTGCAATGTTTGGCCTAGAGCCAGGCGAAAATTTATTTATTGATGGCGACAAATGGACAGCTTCATTTGCGCCTATGGCAACAACGCGTTACCCATTAGGTTTAGTAAAGCACCCAGAGCAAGATCAATTTGGTATCGTAATTGACGAAGCGAGCTCATTAGTTGGTGAAGAAGAGGGTAATGCATTATTCGAAAACGGTGAAGAAACTGATTACCTTAAGCGTCGTAAAGAAGCGTTAGTATCGTTCATTGAGTTTTCTCAAGTAACCGATGCGTTCACTAAATTCCTTGCTGATAAAGAACTACTGGTAGCACAAACGCTAACAGTTGATATTAAAGGTGAGAAAAAAGACATCAACGGTATTTACCTTATCGATGAGAAGAAACTAAATGAGCTAAGCGATGCAGACTTCCTTGAGCTTCGTAAGCGCGGTTATTTAGCACCAATCTATTCTTTCTTAACGTCTACACACCAAGTAGCACGTTTAGCACGTTTAAAAGCGCAACAAGCGTAACTTTAAACGAAATTAAAAAAGCGCCTTAGGGCGCTTTTTTTGTGCCATTAAACTCAGTTCACTTGAAAAACGCTTCATAACCATTCACATTGGTTTTAATCCTGTATTTATAAAAGAACACACAATGAAAAAATCATTATTAGGACTCATTGCAACAAGTTTAATGGGGTTGAGCACGCAGGCATTGAGTGAAAACACAAATACGCCGTTTGCCATTGCGATTCATGGCGGTGCAGGCACGATTGAAAAAAGTAAATTTACGGCAGATCAAGAGCAAGCTTATCGCAATAAATTAGCAGAAGCTGTTGAGGCCGGATATAAGGTACTTGAACAAGGCGGAGAAAGCCTTGATGCAGTGACTACTGCCATTGAAGTACTTGAACAATCGCCTTATTTTAATGCCGGGCGTGGTGCGGTATATACCTATGATGGTAGTCACGAATTAGATGCCTCTATAATGGATGGTCGCAATCGTCAAGCAGGCGCTGTGTCAGGTATTAAACATATCGAAAGTCCAATTAAACTTGCCCGGTTAGTAATGGAAAAATCAGTGCATGTGATGTTAAGTGGTCAAGGTGCAGAAGAGTTTGCCAAAGAGCAAGGCGTGAGCCTAGTAGAGAACAATATATTTGATACTGAGCATCGTTATGAGGCTTTATTAAAAGCCAAAAAGAAACTCGAGGCGAGCAAAAATACCAGTAAAGATTATCAGGCAGCGCATAAAGCGTTACCAGTAAATTATAAAGTGGGCACAGTCGGAGCGGTGGCACTGGATAAACAAGGTAATTTAGCGGCGGGCACGTCAACCGGCGGAATGACCGCAAAACGTTTTGGTCGTATTGGCGATGCACCGGTTATTGGCGCAGGCACTTTTGCTGAAAATGCCTCATGTGCGGTTTCGGCAACTGGGCACGGCGAATATTTTATTCGTTATAATGTGGCAAGTGATATTTGTGCGCGAGTAAAGTACCAAGGTAAAACCATAGACCAAGCAGGTAATGAAGTAATAAACGAGGTGCTTAAACCGATAGGGGGCACAGGCGGTGTTATTATTATTGATACAAAAGGCAGTATTAGTCTGCCGTTTAATACTTCAGGCATGTATCGTGCGAGTAAATCGAATACGCAAGCAACCTACGTAGGTATTTTTAGTGACGAATAAACACTATTAGTTAGTGGCTGGTGGTTTATATAATAATCCGCTGATTGTTATATTCTTTACAGGATTAACCCCAGCCATTTAATTTGCTACAATCGGGGCTCTTTGACTAATTTTTATAAGGTATGCAGGTGGTAAACCTAGGTCAGTTGTTTGGCGAGCTAAAAACGTGCTTAAAAAAAGATCAATTCAGTTTTAAAAAACGTCTTCACGGCGTTAAAAAAATCACCGACGAGGCAAAGCTTACCAGTGCGCTTGAAAAAATTGCGACTGATATCAGTCGTAGTCAAACGCTGCGAGAGCAGCGCTTAGCTGGGCTACCTAAAGTTACTTACCCTGAGCAGTTACCAGTTAGTCAAAAAAAAGACACCATTAAAGAGGCCATTGCTAATAATCAAGTGGTGATCATTGCTGGTGAAACTGGCTCAGGCAAAACCACACAAATACCTAAAATGTGTTTAGAGCTAGGCCGAGGCGTTGAGGGCTACATTGGCCACACACAACCAAGGCGTTTAGCAGCACGCAGTGTTGCCAACCGTATCGCAGAAGAAATGCAATGCGAGCTTGGCCAGCAGGTCGGTTTTAAAATTCGTTTTAGCGATCAGGTATCTAATAACAGTTACATCAAACTGATGACCGACGGTATTTTATTAGCTGAAATACAACAAGACCGATTTTTAAATCAATACGACACCATTATTATTGATGAAGCGCATGAACGTAGCTTAAACATTGATTTTATTTTAGGTTATCTTAAAAATTTACTCCCTAAGCGCCCCGATTTAAAAGTTATTATTACCTCAGCAACTATCGACCCTGAGCGCTTTTCTAAGCATTTTGATGATGCACCTATTATTGAAGTATCAGGAAGAACGTTTCCAGTTGATGTACGCTATAACCCAATTAGTGATATTCAAAAAGAAGATATGGAAGCCGAAGGCGACCAACTTCAGGGGATTTTTGATGCGGTAGATGAACTTTGCGCCGAAGGTCCTGGCGATATACTGATCTTTTTGAATGGTGAGCGAGAAATACGCGATACCGCTGATGCACTAAGCAAGCGTAATTTAAAACACACTGATGTATTACCTTTGTATTCAAGGCTATCGAACGCTGAGCAAAACCGCATTTTTGCGCCGCATTCGCGCCGCCATATTATACTCTCTACCAACGTCGCTGAAACATCGCTAACAGTACCTGGTATTCGTTATGTTATTGACCCGGGTACAGCGCGAATTAGTCGTTATAGTTATCGCACAAAAGTGCAACGTTTACCTATAGAGCCTATTTCGCAAGCCAGTGCTAATCAGCGAATGGGGCGTTGTGGACGTGTTGAAGCGGGTATTTGTATTCGTTTATATTCAGAAGATGACTTTTTATCGCGTCCTGAATTTACTGACCCTGAAATATTACGTACTAATTTAGCATCCGTTATTTTGCAAATGTTAGCCCTTGGGCTGGGTGATATGGCGCAATTTCCTTTTGTGCAAGCTCCAGATAGCCGAAATATTAATGATGGTTTAACATTGCTTGAAGAGCTACAAGCAGTAAAAGCGGCTAAGCGTCATCAAAAAACCAGCCTAACACAATCTGGGCGGGAGCTAAGTCGTTTGCCGGTTGATCCGCGTTTAGCGAAAATGGTGTTAACTGCGCATAAACTGGGTGCATTGCGTGAGGTGATAGTTATTGTTGCCGCGCTCTCAATTCAAGATCCCCGCGAGCGACCACAAGAAAAACGCCAAGCCGCAAATGAAAAACATGGTCGCTTTGACGATCCAGACTCTGACTTTATTGCCTTTTTAAACCTGTGGAATTATTTAGAAGAGCAGCAAAGTGAGCTGACTAACAGCCAGTTTAGAAAGTTATGTCAAAAAGACTTTTTAGCCTATATGCGTATTCGTGAATGGCAAGATATCGTTTATCAAATCAGCACTGTGTGCAATGAAATGAAAATGAAAGCCACCACTAATGTTGCAGACAGCGAGCTTATTCACAAAGCACTTTTAAGTGGCATGCTCAGTCACATCGGTTTTAAAGACGAAAAGCAGCTATATAAAGGTGCGCGTAATAGCCAATTTCATATTTTCCCAGGCTCAGGATTATTTAAAAAGAGTCCAAAATGGATGATGTCGGCTGAGTTGGTGGAAACCAGTAAACTCTATGCTCGTATTAATGCCAAAATTGATGTGAACTGGGTAGAACCATTCGCTCAGCATTTAGTAAAACGCAGCTACACAGAGCCTCATTGGGAGAAAAAGCCCGGTGCGGTGATTGCCTTTGAGCAACAAACTTTGTATGGCTTATTAATTGTTAATAAGCGCCGCTGTGTTTACAGCAATATTGACCCAAAAGTAAGCCGTGAGTTATTTATTCGCACAGCGCTGGTTGAACAAGAGCTGGGGCTCAATGAAGGATTTTTACAATATAACCGCGAATTAATTGAAGATATTCAAGTGCTCGAGAACAAATCTCGTAGGCGCGATATTTTAGTTGATGAACAAACCTTATTTGAGTTTTACGAGAAAAAAATACCGAACGATATTAATAATCGTGCTGCGTTTATTAAGTGGTATAAAACACAAAAACAGCAAGACAAACACTACCTGCACATGACGCGAGAAGAGCTCATGCAGCATGGTGCAAGTAGCATTACTGAATTTGATTATCCAGATACATGGCAACAAGATAACTTAATGCTGCCGCTTACTTATCATTTTGATCCAGGTCAAGCAGTTGATGGTGTTGCTGTACAAATACCGGTTGCGCTATTAAACCAAGTACAAGAAAGTGGTTTTGATTGGCATATACCGGCATTTCGTCATGAGCTAATTTGTGGGTTAATCAAGTCATTGCCAAAGTCACTTCGCCGTAACTTTGTCCCTGCGCCTAATTATGCCGACGCGGTGTTAGCGGCCATAGAGCCTCTACAAGGCTCGTTAATCGACTCACTAAGTAATCGGTTACTGCGCATGACTGGCGTGCGAGTCGACCCTGAGGCATGGGATTTAACAGCCCTTGCTCCTCATTTAAGATTGCAGTTTGAAGTCCGTGATGAAAATGACCAACTTCTTGCCCGTGGGCTCGATTTAGCTAAGCTTAAAGCGCAGCTTCAAGGCAAAGTTACCGACACCCTATCTAAAGTGGCCGACAAAGGCATAGAAAAAGCCGACTTAACCCAGTGGGATTTTGGTGAGTTACCAACATCGTATGTGAAAAAGCAAGGTCAATACGAAATTAAAGCCTACCCAGCACTAGTGGATAAAAAGTCAACGGCCGCAGTAGAGCTATTTGATAACGAAATAAAAGCACAATTAGCGCACCAGCAAGGTTTACGTCGTTTAGTACTGTTAAACGTGCCATCACCAATTAAATACCTGCAGCAAAACCTACCAAACAAAGCTAAATTAGGATTGTACTTTAATCCTTTTGGTAAAATTGCCGATTTAATTGATGACTGCATTGCATCAGGCGTTGATAGCCTATTAGTTAAATATGGTGATATTCGCACAAGTGAGGCATTTGAAACGGTTAAAGAGCATATTCGCGGCGAGTTAGGCGATACCGTTGTGGCCATTGCTACGCAGGTTGAGCAAGTACTGAGTATTGCGCATGCACTACATAAAAAAATGAAAGGGCGTGTAGATTTAACCATGATCACCGCTCATGGGGATATTAAGTCTCAGCTAGAGTCGCTTATTTTTAAAGGCTTTGTCAGTCAGCATGGGGCAGACAAACTCGGCGATTTAATTCGTTATTTAAAAGCGATTCAAAAACGCCTAGAAAAACTACCTGTTGACCCAAATCGTGATAGATTATGTGTGCTAGAGCTTGAAAAAGTAGCGCAAGAATATAAAAAACTAACAAATAAAACACCTAAAGGAATGCCGCTGCCTACTGATGTTGAGGCTATTTTTTGGATGCAGCAAGAATTACGCGTATCCTTATTTGCGCAAACCTTAGGTACACCTTATCCAATTTCAGCAAAACGTGTGTTAAATGCGATAAAAGAAGTTGAATAATCCCTTTATAAAAAGAGGGACTAACTTGAGAAGGAAATGACATAGCTATGTCCTCATTACTAAAACACAAAGCGCGGCAGTTGTTAGTGGTTGATGATGAGTACTTCAATTTTGAAATACTCAAAGCAGGGTTAGCATCAACATTTGATTTGAGCTATGCTGATTCTGGTAAAAGTTGTTTAGCATCTGCGATTGCTAATCCGCCCGATATTATTTTGCTCGATGTGTGTATGCCAGGACTCGATGGTTATGATACCTGTCGCATACTTAAACACACGCCAGAGACAAAAAACATTCCGGTGGTTATGGTATCTGGACTTGAGTCGGAGCTTGAACAACAAGCTGGCTTTGACGCAGGGTGTGATGCTTACGTTGTAAAACCTTTTTCTATCGCCGTACTACGAGAAAAAATTAATAATATTGTGTAGAGGGAATTATGTTTACCGAAGATAAGCGAAACTATAGACGTATGCAGGTTAACACGCCAGCGAAGTTAACCTCAATAGAGCCTGTTGCTGGGCTCAGTTACACTGGCACCTGCCTTGATTTAAGTGCAACGGGTCTTTCATTACAACTCGATGATTTGTTAGAGCTTAACTCAATTTTATCGGTTGATATTGCATCAACACATCCGAGCATTGCACCGTTAAAAGCCACCGTTAAGGTAATACGTGCCAGCACCGAAGAGGATGGCACGATAACCGCAGGGCTTGAAATTGTAGAGTTTAACTAACTACTTAATTAGTTTTTAGTAAACCTTACAAATAAGCCCTTTAAGGTAAAAACCTTCAGGATAGCTGCCTGCAATAGGGTGGTCAGCTGCTTGATTTAAGCGCTCCATGATCAGTAAATCCTTACCTGCATCAAGGGCTGCATCTGCGACTACTTTTTGAAACAAGTTTTGTTCCATTAAACCAGAGCATGAGAATGTTAGCAAAGTGCCGCCGGGCTTTAATATTTGCATCGCAATCATATTGATGTCCTTGTAACCGCGACACGCCCCAGTTAACTGCGCTTTGTTATCGGCAAATTTAGGCGGGTCCATAACGATCGTATCAAACATCACGCCGTCTTCACGGTATTGGCGTAATAATTTAAAGACATCTTGTTTTACAAAGTCGACTTTATTTAAATCAAGGTTGTTATGCTCAACATTGCGCTTTGCTGTATCAAGTGCTGGTTGTGAAACATCAACATTGGTTACATGTTTACAGCCACCGCGAAGGGCATAAAGAGAAAACGTTCCCGTATAACTAAAGCAATTTAATACGGTTTTGTCTTTTGAAAAACGCTCCAGTGCAGCACGGCTATCTCGTTGATCTAAATAAAAACCAGTTTTATGGCCTTCTAGAATATCAACTTCAATTTTTAAACCATTTTCTTCAATTATGACAGGTGCAGTGGGTTCACTCCCCCAAAGTACGCCCTTAATAGGCTCTAGCCCTTCTTTGGTTCGAACATCTACATCTGAGCGCTCATAAATAGTAGAGCCTGGGAAAATAGCCATTAAAGCACCAACAATCTCACCTTTATGACGTTCTGCGCCTGCGCTTAGTAATTGACACACAATTACATTATCAAACTTATCTATGGTAATACCGGGTAAGTAGTCTGATTCTGCTGCACATAACCTAAAGCCGGTAAGTCCGCCTTCTTCAATTGCATGGCTGCGAGCTTCTAAAGCACGGCGAAGACGACGCTCAAAGAAATGTTGATCAATCACTTCTTTTTCGTCAAAGCTCCAAACACGAGCACGTATTTGTGAATGAGGACTGTAAGCTGCGGTGGCTAAAAACTTACCTTCACTGTCGTGTATGGTTACCGTGTCACCTAATCCAGGTTTACCTTTAATTTTTTTGATGGCTTTAGAAAATAACCAAGGGTGTTTTCTTTTTAATGATTTATCGCGACCAGCTTGCAGGTAAACGGCAGATGACATAGGGCTTCTCTGTAGTAATAAATAAGCGCTGTATTTTAGTCAAGGCTCGCGCAACATACAATGAATGTTTTGCAAGGGGCTTATAAATCGCGGTAAAGTAGCCATTATTAACTCGTTTAAATAGATTTTTGGAAATTCGGTGGACAATTCAGCTCTTAGCCCCTCATTACAGCAACTTAATCAGCAATGCAGAGACTTTATAACATCCTTAGTACATGCCGATGTAGCCCATGATATTACCCATATTGAACGGGTAGTGCGTGTTGCTGTGCAGCTATGTATAGCAGAGCAGGCTGATATGGCGATTGTATTGCCTGCAGCTTGGTTGCATGATTGTGTTGCAGTGGCTAAAAATCATCCAGATAGAGCAAGGGCATCAACAATGGCCGCGGATAAAGCGATTAACTTTTTAGCGTCTATTGGCTATGATGACGCGCTATTTGATGATATTCACCATGCCATTGCCGCACATAGTTTTAGCGCCAATATTGCTATTAAAACGGTTGAAGCACAGATTGTACAAGATGCTGACAGAATGGATGCCTTGGGTGCTATTGGCGTAAGCCGTTGTATGAAAGTAGGCGGCTCTATTAGTCGATTATTATACAACCCCGATGATCCATTTTGTTTAAACCGAGAAGCTGACGATAAAAAGTACACCCTAGATCATTTTTTTATTAAATTACTGCATATTGCCCAGAGTATGAATACTCCTTCTGCAAAAGCCGAAGCACAAAGACGCACTGCATACATGCACGACTTTTTAGCTCAGCTTAAGTCTGAAATTGGTGAACAACGCGATGACACCTAAACTTTCGGGAATTGATCATTGTCATTTAAATGTTCAAAGCCTCAACCAAGCTATTGAGTGGTATGAAAAGGTGCTTGGTTTTACCGTAGTAGAGGAGTTAGCCTTTTGGAATGCAGAGGGAAAAGGTCCTTTAACACTCGAAGATGAAAACGCCACTACACGACTGGCTTTATTTGAAGGCGATGGGCGTAGTAAAGGAATCGCTTTTGCTGCGACAGGAGAGCAATTTGTTATGTGGCTCAAGCATCTTGAGCAGCACCAAGTGAAAACCATATTAGCTGATCATGGCGTGACTTTTTCTATGTATTTTAAAGATATTAGTGGTAATAGCCATGAAATCACTTCTCATGATTATAATGTCATAAAAGTGCAACTCGAGAGCTAGCGGCTTTGTTTAGTAAAACTTCAACAGTTAAAATAGCCAAGGGTAGATTTATGATCCATCGTTTAGCCTATTTAGTATCGAGCAATATTAAAACGATACCTACTAACTGGTTTTTTCTCCTACGAATTAACTTATTAAGCTAATAGAGAAAGTTTTATTTTATAATAACTTATAGGCACTTTAGATTGTTAGATTATACGTTAAGAAGAAGCCGTCGGCGAAAAACTGTGGCTATTAAAGTCGCACACAAAGAGCTTACAGTTTATGCGCCCCATTTTGTAACGAAAACACAAATTAATGAATGGCTGTTGAGTAAACAGGGCTGGATTGATGCTCAGTTATATAAGCAACAAATTCAAGCCGATACACGACAGTTTCCACTCAAAACCCATAGCATTAAATTATTTAATGAAGCTGTTAATGTGCAATTTGAAAATGCAGCACGCACTCAATGGCAGCAGCACAATGAAAGCCAAACACTGTTACTGAGTCTTTCTTCACGTGTGAAGCATCGAACGCAAATGTATCAAAGTTTGCTAGAGCAGTTTTTGCATGAGAAATTAGAAAGTTATATTGAAATGCGAGTAAACTACTATTGTCAGCTGATGGGTGAAAAGCTACCGAGTAATATTCGTATTCAATTGTATAAGCGTCGCTGGGGCAGTTGTAACCGCAGGCGTGAGCTTACCTTTAATTTACACCTTGCAGGCGCACCCACCTGGGTCATTGATTATGTAATTGTGCATGAGTTAGCGCATTTAAAGTATTTAAATCACAGTGCACAATTTTGGCATCGTGTAGGTTTATTTTATTCAGAACACAAAAAAGCAAGCGCTTGGTTAAATAAGCATGGGATGAGTTTACAATGGGTTTTTGAATAATTAGAACATAAAACGAGGTAGTAAAGAGAAGTGGTGGAGGGAGCTGGATTCGAACCAGCGAAGGCTGAGCCGTCAGATTTACAGTCTGATCCCTTTGGCCGCTCGGGAACCCCTCCACTGCAAGGCGGCAGCTATATGCCCCGTAATAAATTAAGGT
>NZ_PNDJ01000068.1:0-16063 GCF_005887255.1 Pseudoalteromonas sp. S1609
GGGTGAAGAAAAAACCGAGCAACAAAGAGTAAATCGCCCCTAGGCAGAACCCTTCGGGCAACGCCGGTTTGCCATTGATGCGGCGTTATCGCCTATTTATGGGGAATAACCACACCACATAGGCTCTGCCTTGCCTAAATACCAAACAGACTGCTGCAAATTCAACCTTGAAATATCAACAGACCCTAAAAGTTATTAGCATTGTTCTTCTAAAAATATCAACAATCCACGTTCATAGCGACTCAGGTACTTAGTCTTACGGGGTAGTTTGTCTAAGTTATTAAAGTCCTTTAGAGCTTCCTTACCTCCTTTACACAGCTCAATCAACTTTGGATGAATATATGAATTACGAGCTATTGCTGGGGTATTCCCTAAATTACTTGAAACGCTACCTAACATATCTTTAAGCGAAAGCTGGCCGTTTGATTTATGTAAGACTTCAAATGCCAAAACACTGGCCCGCCATGTTCTAAAATGTTTTGCACTAAACTGCTCACCCATAACACTTTGAATAAACTCATTCACTTCTTTGGAGGTAACATCACAACACTCGCCTTCATCGATATATTGGAATAAGCTCTGCCCAGGCAAATCTTGCAACTGCTGTATGATAGAGCTAAGCACTTTATCTGTTATGTTCACTTCTCTTTGCTTACCGGATTTTGCTTTATATTTTAAGCGAATATTTTTACCCGTTAGTTTTGCATGCCGGCTACGTAATGTCGTAGCACCAAAACTATTGTTATGTTTGGCATTTTTTTTAGAACCAACACGCAGAGCTCCAAGGTCCATTAAACGTACAACGGCTGCTATTGTGCGCTGGCAATCAAGTTCATTACCTCGCAAATATTCCGATAGTTTTGCTCTTAACAAAGGCAGTTTATTTCCAAATAAAACACATGCTTCAAACTTTTTAAGCTCTTGCTGCTCCCTAAACTCGGGATGATAAAAGTATTGCTTGCGGTCTTTGTTGTCGTAGCCAGTAGCTAAAATATGCCCATTTTCTTCTGGGCATAACCATACATCTTTGTATGCGGGGGGAAAAGCGAGACTGTCTAACCGCTCTATTTCATCTTTATCATGTATTTTCTTTCCTGCAGGATCATAATAAACCCATTGGTTTTCATGCCTCTTTCGAGTAATACCCGGCAAGTTATCATCGACATAAATTAGTTTCATTTTATTCCTTTAAATTTTTGTAATCCTCAAATCAAACGGTGCCATCAATAACAAGGGCTAGTTCTCACTAGGCCCAATTTATGCGATTTATCGGCTCCAATACCTAAGGTTACGAATTTTTGAGACAAACTCACTTGCGGAAATTTTATTTAAATCCAACCAGCCATCATCAAGCTGTCCATTTAAACCAGTAGCCTCGATTAAAGGAGTTGCTTTATCACTAAAGCCGATGTACTTCATATGTGCATAAGCATCACTGACAAAATCTTTCGCCTCCGGTATTTCAGCAAGCTTTTTAGCGCCTTCATTAGTGGTAAGCAGAACTATTGCGTCGTAAAGCACCGAAGGACCGCCATTAATCACTTGATCGGCCTCAATAATCTCGCCATTACTATTTTTAGCACCACCAACTTGAGCCGCAATAACTTCATAACTTGCACCTTCCTCTTTAAGGCTTTGTGTTAATAAATTAAAGAATTCAGCATCAAAACCATCACTTACTAATATACCAAGCTTCCTGCCTTTAAATGTATTTGGCGCATTTTTTAAAATACTTAGCGCATCAGATACTGGTAAATCATGACGGGTATCAAGCGCCGCTTCTGCGGCATCTGGCATAGTTTGTAAACCTAAACCCAATGCAACTTGCTCAGCAAGCTTGTTATCAATGTTTAACAGATGAGAAACCACGCGTTCTCTGATACGTAAATGCTCTACTTTAGATAACTCAAAAATCAAAGCATCTTGAATATGCGTTTGCTCAATGTCAGTTTGACTTAAATAAAATTGGCGCGCTTGGCTATAGTGATCACTAAATGTTTCTGAGCGATAGCGTAATTTACCCCCGTCAGTTTCAGATTCTGAGCTTTTAAATCCGTGTACAGGGCACTCTCGCGGGTTGTTTTCACCCCCGCTGAATGAATTTGGTTCGTAATTAACCCGGCCTTTGGGGTTCTGCATTGCCATGTGGCCATCTTGAAGAAAGTGTCTCATCGGGCATTTTGGTGCATTAACAGGAATTTGTGTGAAATTAGGCCCACCTAACCGCTTGGTTTGTGTATCTAGGTACGAAAAATTACGGCCTTGCAATAAAGGATCGGGAGTAAAATCAAGCCCAGGCACTATATTTTGAGTACAAAAGGCAACTTGTTCAGTTTCCGCAAAGAAATTGTCTACGACTCGATTGAGTACCATTTTACCAATAATTTTAACTGGTACTTGCTCTTCGGGTATCAGTTTAGTGGCATCAAAAACATCGAACTCGAACTCTTCCGCAAATTTTTGATCAAATACTTGAATGCCCAGCTCCCATTCCGGATAGTCACCATTATTAATTGATTCCCACATATCACGACGATGAAAATCAGGATCAGCGCCATTTAATTTCAATGCCTCATTCCAAACCACTGACTGCATACCGCCTTTAGGTTTCCAGTGGAACTTAACAAATTTTTCTTCACCTTGTGCATTAATAAACTTAAAAGTATGAACGCCAAATCCTTCCATAAACCTTAATGAGCGCGGGATAGCTCTATCTGACATTGCCCACATAACCATGTGCATGGATTCTGGCGACAAACTTACAAAATCCCAAAAATTATCGTGGGCTGTTTGCGCTTGTGGAAAACCACGATCTGGTTCTGCTTTTGCGCTATGTATAAGGTCGGGAAACTTCATCGCGTCTTGAATGAAAAAAACTGGGATATTATTGCCTACCAGATCCCAATTACCTTCCTGCGTATAAAACTTAACGGCAAAACCTCGCACATCACGTGCTAAATCAGGCGAGCCCTGATTACCCGCCACTGTTGAAAAGCGTGCAAAAACAGGTGTTTTTTCACCTTTACGTTGAAAAATATCAGCAGAAGTCAAATCATCTAAAGCATCATACGTTTCAAAGTAACCATGTGCACCGTACCCTCTTGCGTGAACAACTCGCTCAGGAATTCGCTCGTGATCAAAGTGAAACAACTTTTCTCGTAACACATGATCTTCCAATAGTCCTGGTCCGCGTTGACCTGCTTTTAATGAATTTTGATTATCACTGATAGGGCAACCTTGTGCGGTTGTCATTACGGGGTGATCTTCATTAGCTTTTTGATGAAGCTCTCCTGCATGTCCTTTATTATTTGCATACTTAAATGACTCTGCCATAACTTTTCTTCCTTAAATGATTTTTTTGATTGCTATATTTTTAAAGGGTTAAAAAACAATAACCAAGCAAAAAAAAGACCACCTATAAACATATTTAAAATCAATGATTAAGAAAGAAATAAAAATATTTCACCAATATAAACTATAAAAATTACACAGCTAATGTAAGCTTTCCTCAAAGCATCATTTTATTAAATTACTAAGCAATCAGCTTGTTCTTATTTTCATTATTACTGTATTTTTAAGTTAATCAAAGTTGAGCATGGTTCAACTGTGACACTGTAAATACTGGTAACCCACCATCACTTAAACACAGAGTCTATGGCCTTATCGCCTTAATGGTTTATTGTTTTAATTTACAAAATATCTTTTTATAAACAGCCGGAAGAGCAACAAAGCTCAACGCAAGGCGCCTTAATCGGGCTTGCACTCGTTGATGAACTTGTATTAACGCCGCAAGGCACGGCTGATGAGGAGTCTAAACACTTCAACTCTTCAAAATACTGATATGCTTATATTCATATTTGAGTGTAGCTAAGGTAAAAACCATGAAATTACCACTGTCTTGTGATGCCCATTATTACTCACACTTCATGTCTACAGCGCAAAGTGAAACGCTTTTTAAGTGGCTGAGGAGCAACTATGATCTCGAAGAGCCTGAGGTTATAGATTTCCCCGATGGATCACAAAAACCTATTTTACCGTGGCGAATGATTTTTTTAGACTCACAACTTGCTAAATCGGGTAGTTTCTCCTTGCATCATGGCAGACAAACAAAGAGTTTCCCCCTGCTTGAAGAGTTACGTCAGCAAATCACTGAACGCACCGGTTGTAATTTGGCTGTCGCGGTATGTTTGTACTACCCCAATGGGCAAGAAAGCTTAGGCTTTCATAGTGACTTACCCGCATTTGGCTCTACAGATGTGATTGCTTCAATCAGTATTGGGGCTCAGCGAGAATTTTTAATTCGCTCAAAAACCATCACACATGAACGCTATAATATCACGTTAGAAAATGGCTCTTTATTGCTGATGGGCAAAGGCTTTCAAGATAATTATGAACATGCAATTGCCAAAGGTGATGACACAATAGGACCTAGGTTTAATATCTCTTTTAGACGCTTTGGTAATAGCAAAGCATAAGTAGCTCAGTGAAAAAGTGTAAAGTAAGTGAAGGAATCATCCATTAGACAATTTCGCTCATCTACTGACTTTAAAGCGATTGAAAATAGATAAGGTATGCCTACTTTCTATCAATACTAGACAAAAACATACTTTCAGGTACTTTATTTTTAGTCATAACTTTATGGTATATACCGTCGTTTATACCTAAATCAATTGCTTTATTTACTACAATCATTGCGTTCAAACTTTTAGTAATGTCTTTTGCAAATGCAACATGAATTGAACGTTTCTCAATAACGTCAGAATCAAATGATATTTCGTTTTTAAATTCAATTAATTCATTACTTAACAAGTATTCGCCATAACTCTGCGACATAATAAGACGGTCTACTTTTTGATTATAAAGTAGTTTAAACCCTTGTTGAGCAGTGGCAACTTCTAACAACTCATAAGTATGATAACCTTTTAATATTTTGTCATGTACACCTAAACGAACACTCGCAATAACATTTTCTTCGTCTTTTCTATCTTTATGATAAAAAGCACCAAATGCCCCCACACCAATTGGGTTTGACAATACCGCCCACTGCTCTCTTCCTGGTAGATTAGCCGCTAAAAATAGACCGTCAGCTTTTCCTGACTGAGTATAATAGTTTGCTCTTGCCCAAGGTAAAACAATGGCATCCACTTCATACCCTAATTTAGCTAAGCTTTGATTTAAAAATTGCCAACTCGCACGATAGATTGGGTAATTTTCCTGCAGCATTTTTTCATGATCATGGCCAACTGCAAACGTAATGGTTTTATCTTTTTCGCTGGCATTTAACAAGCCGATATTAAAGCAGAAAATGCAAAAAAGAATGAGAGTTCTACGAATCATAGTAATCTCTTTTTAAAGGGGAATTTTTAAATTATATAAGATTTAAAAATAAAAGTTATATTTAAAGTGCTTGCTAATAACATAATAGGCATAAGCTATTTCAGTAAGGGGCCGCCCTTTAGTCTGTATCGATTAATTACACCCTAAATTTCACAAAAACGGGAAGTTAATTTATCACTATGTTTCAATAATCTACCTGCAATCAGTCACCCCTAAAAAATTACGTAAGGCCTCTAATAAAGAGCTTAGCTGTATTTTCAGTTGGTGCCCCATTTAATTGTTGGGTTGAAATAAAACACTTGAACTCTGTGAATAAAAAATCAAGGAAAAACCGCGACCAACTTGCGCGGTATTTTACAATTTTGAATCCCTTTGTGGTTTTACTAAATACAGCCTCAAATCCCAATAAAAGGAGAAACTAAAGGCAGATGCAAGCCATAACGGTAAAACCAGCCCAACACCGTTCAGCAAGCCGAGGAATAAGAAACTCACCAAAGGTGATAATTAATTTTTGTGTAGCGTAAACAGTCCTATATTCACGGCACTAGGGATCCAAATAGCTAATTGAGACTTTAATACTTGTGTTTCTATATTCATTTTATCTGAACAATAGGCGACAGCCTCTTTGTAACAACGCTGATCTTTTTTTAGCTGAAGCAAGAAATCGGTTTGCCAGTCGTTTAACATAGTGACTTTTAAGCGGTATTGGTGGCGTGATATGGCAATATACGTTTGCTCTGGTGTGGGCACAAGAGATGACTTACCTTGCTCAAGCTCAGCGACTAAAGGCAGTAAAGGATAATCGCTTTGAATAAGCTGTACGGACTCAGGTACTGCTATTATAAAGTCTTGCGCAATACCGCAAAGTAGCTCAATTTCGCTAATGGACAAAGCTTTATGTGCGGTTTCGGGCCCAGGCTTCAAAAGTGTTAATGCTTTTGCTCTTTCAAATTTAGCTAGTTCTGCGGGTAGACAAAACATAGCTTGCTGATGCGGGCTAAAATCGCCTGTGGGTTTTGTGTGCGCTAAAAAATCAGCGAAGCGCGAGCCTAGCTGGTGCATAGTCCAAGACTCCGATGGCAAGGTGACAATAAAAGCTTTAGCGAAGGTATCAAATACTTCCTTACCCATGAACTGGCAAAGTAGTGCAAACTCCCCCCTAAGGCACTCGACTAAACGCATCACATAACCTGCAGCATAGATGTCGACCCTTCGCATGGCATTAAGGGTGCCACTGCTTTTAACACACTTATATAAAGTTAAGCCTTGTGAAGCAGCAGTATTAAGCTTTTGTGGCAAATCACCTCGCACCATTAAAACGGTGCTAAGCCACTGCTGGGTTTGTATTAAGTCTGGTGTTTTCATTGATCTAACTCTACTCGCTTAGACATGGTGTGGCGTGCCGCATCTAAACGCTCGTTAACTATGGGGGTTGAAAGCGCGTTAGTGTTAATAATCGTATTTTGTTCCGGGATATGACCTGCTAGTACCAGCTTTGCTTTGTTTAACTCTCCAACCAGCTCAGAAAAACTGGGAATATTGGCATCCCACTCAAGTAAGGTCGAAGTCCCCCCAGTTAAGCGCTGCGCCAATTGGTAAAGCTGCCAAACCTTATAGGGGACAGGCTGGTCATGAGTGTCTATCAAACAGTCTCCACAATCACTAGGGCCTGCAAGGTGTATTTGAACAATGTGATCGAGGGGTAATTGGCGAATAAATTGCTCGGCGTCAAAACCATGATTAAAACTACTAACAAAAACATTATTTACATCCAATAACATACCGCATCCTGTTGCTTTGACGAGCTCACAAAAAAACGCGCTTTCAGTGAAAGTAGAGTGTTGAAATTCAAGATAAGTTGACGGGTTTTCAAGCACTAAAGGCCTCTCTAAAAAGTCTTGTACTTGATCAACGCGGTCAATAACGTGCTGTAAACTTTCATCAGTTAGCGGCATTGGTAGCAAGTCGTGACTATTTAAACCAGCAAGGCCTGTCCAGCATAGATGATCAGAAATAAGTTGAGGGTTAACAAACTCACCTAACTCTTTGAGCTTGCGTAAGTATTCAAAGTTAATTGGATCGCTACTACCAATATTCATTGATACGCCATGCATAACTAGCGGGTATTGTTCCTTTAATTTATCGAGCACATACCTACCATATCCGTGATTATCTATATAGTTTTCACTGATAATTTCAAACCAATCAACACCAAGTGATGTATCGTGTTCCAAATGGGACATAATATAAGGATAATGCTGACTTCTGAGGCCAACACCAAACCCAAGATCAGTTAGCTTTTCGATAGCGGACGCAGCAAAATCCTGCGTCCGAGTTAGATTTGTCATACGCTCTTTCCTATCAAGTTGAAGGAGGAAGTGCTAAACGAATATCTGAAGGCATTGGCTGCTCAGGCGGTTTACCGTTATCATCCAACAAGCCATTAGCATTACTGTAAGCTTGCCAAGCAATGTTGTATACAGCGTCACCATTTTTATAAGGCATTAATACGCACTCATCTGACTTATCACTGAGAGCGGCTTGGCTTTTTGGGTAAGTATAATCTATTGCTGAGAAGCTGTTATCTTTAAGGTTAAACTTAAATAACTGCATATCGTATTCTTGGTCATCACCTGAAAGCTTCGGGAAAAGTTGAGACGCCGAAATAGGCACTGCACAACCGCCCAAGTTATTACACTTATTATCGGCTGGTGCACTTTTTGGCCCGCTCGATACACTGCCACCACAGCTGCCACCTGGCGTTGTGCTATGCACAAAACCACAACCTCCCTGCGCTTTACAATCATTACTACCTTTACAGCTGTGATATACCTCAGGAGGTGGTAAATCATTAGTGCCGATGTTGTTATAACTCATTCCTTGGCAAGCATGATAAAGCGTGTCCGCACTTTGTGGGTCGATACCGCTCACTAAATCTGGCGCTATTCCTGTAGTTGCCCAGCAGATCGAAATTCTATCTCCAGAACCTCCCATTGCTGGACCCGGAAAATCCTCAGTTTTACCCGACCAATAGCGATCTAGCGCTGTTGTGAGACCTTTAATTGTACCTACTGCTGAACTACTAAATAATTGGTGAGTGTCATTAATATTAGTCGTGAGCCGCAGATTATTGAGCGCTTGCACTACGCTTGCTACCTCTGGGAGTTGCGGATTAGTCGCATGTGCTATATCGCCCCCTTTGGGATCTAATAATTCACAGCTCCAAGTGTTGCCATCAGCAAACCATGTAGGCCATGTCATGTAGCGTTCACTAGAGTTTGATGAAGGGGGTTCAAAGTCAACGATCAGCTTCAGCGTATCGGTGAAAATTTGAAAGTGATCTTTATATTTATTGGTGATCCGTGCACATGCTGAGCCTGATATATGATCTTCACTGCAGCTTGCTGGGTAATCCGCTTTTAATGCATCAGCGCTTGGTTGGAACTTTTCTTCGACTGTACTCGGGTGAGCATCGTTTGATGGCGACTCCTTAGAAGCAAGAAAGTTTTGCGCCCATATCTCATTAGCCCAACGTTTACAAAGCATGTCAGCCACACCATCACCTTCACCTTGATCCGTAATTGCATTCACATTGTTCATTAAGGCTTCTTTGAGAGCTGTATGATCTGAATTTACGTTGAGCGAACCTATAATGCCCGGAAATTGTGCTTGATATTCATCATTTCCAGGGCGCTCATTGAAGTAGTCGCGCTGACTAGCTTCGCAGGTAGGCTGAATAGTTGCGTAATCTAACAAACTAGTTCCATCGTCATATTGGATCTGAATATAATCCCAATAACTTAAGTACATGTGCCCAATTGAACCAAATAGCGGCAAGTCACTTTCCTTGTAATTCGGTTTCCACCAGTCATATGGGGCTTGTTCAAAGTATTTTGGTCGTTGTGTATCTGCGTTTGGTTTTAAAAACTCTGGTTGAATAATTTTGTGAGCATTTTCTTCAGTCTCTTCTATCAACATAAATAGCAGCGTTTGCTCTTTACTGAGTTCTGTAGCATTAACACGTAAATCTTGTAGCGTTTTATTGGGAAAAATTTGTTTGAAATAAGCTTGAACCGCAGGGCTCAATTTAGATAAATCGGTAGTACAGTCCGCAAAGTTCAAAATATGTGGAATGCTACTTTTGTTGTTGTAGCACTTCCAACCATATTTTTCGTCAATTAACGCCTGACTAGTAAAGCTCGGTGTGAGGCCCAATTTACTTGCCATATTTGAGGCCAGTTGTAGATGCAGCATTTCTTCAATAAAAACACTATATACCCCGTTGAACACTTGTTGATTAACAGACAATTCATATTTTTTGGCTGGTTTATTTGCATCATCACTGTTTCCAGCTGAGGTGTCGGTGTCAAACAAAGCAGTTAAGTTAACATCATACTGATTACGTCTTATTTCAGGAATGTAACCAGCCGTAGGACCAAGCCCTGGCCAATAACGGCCGGGATACAGTGTCAACGAGTCTGCAATTTGGTGTGTCCCTTGAATCGAATAGAGGCCGCTCATATAAAGCGGGATTGTAAATAATTCGACGTTAATTGCAGCCTGTGCAATTGCTCTCAGACAAGATAAATCAGCCGCTTTATACTTGCTATCACGCACTTTAATTTTTTGCTTTTGCGCACTGCTGAGAAGAATATTAGCATCAATTTCTGTATCTACTGCTACCGACGGGCCCGTTTTGTTTTGCACATTCATAATTTGCTCCTTTGTGACGGTGAACGTTGTGCAATATCGCTGGCTTAAATAAAAATAAGTTAGGATCTTGGTTGGTTATCCAAGACACCTTAAAGATTTAAGCTAGTTGATTTAGGTGAGCGATGGACACTCTTTATAAAGATAGCTGAAGACAAGCGTAAAAATATTACACAGCATTACATAACGCTATAAATGCATGTGTTGCTAGAAGTAAAAATAGAAAAAAGCATAGGGTCACTAATAATTGCAACCCTGACGAGTTTTTGTATTGAGTTTTTAATCGACCTTCCTAATTACACTCAATTGAGTATTGGGTGTAATAATTTGTAATAGATATCTTAAATCATCCAACCTAACATTTTATTAACAACGAATTTTATGTTGTTTGACAATGAAATAGATATTTACAATGGAGAAATAAATTATGGGTACCGATACTAATTTTAATATTGATGTTAATCAGCTAATTACTAGTGTTTTTGGTAGCAATAAAGATCGCAACGATTTGGCTGTTGGTATAAGGAATGCTACAAAATCAACAATAAGTGTAGATTACTATATTGACCATGGTAGTTTACGAGATGTTGACGGTGGCAACAAAATTAACCCTGGGGAGCTTTGGGAAGCAGGTGTTCATGCTAAAGGTGCGGGTTCAAATATTACTATGAGCATTGAAATTTCAGGTAATAAATCTGGTTGGGCAATTATGTCCGCAACACCAGTAAATAAACAGAACTATTTTAAAGTACAGCATAGTAAAACGCCTTATAGTAGCTCTAAAGATGCATATAAAGCGGCTGATAAAACAAAAAAACACTACTCTGATGATGGCATTTACGATGAAAGTCATAACGGGTATACGGCAGTAATAAGTATGACTGGTGAAAGCCCTGCTGCCTGCACCATTGTTATCGAAGATAACTAATTTTAAATTTATTTGTTATTAGGTAGTGTATATACACTGCCAGAAACAGGACTGATATTGGTAGTAAACGATGACGGAGACCAAGGGCCTTACTTAATCATCAATGATGCTAAAAATATCTAAATTCATAGGGCGTTCTTAGCCAAGCCATGGTGCATATTCACACCAATCGACGTAATGACTAGATGCGTAGTCATATTTAAAGTGAGTTTAAATAATAAGAACACTTGGTTTTTAAATAAAAAGATCAAGAAAATACAGCTGCCTGCTTGATCAGAAATTTCTAATGGGTAGCCCTTTGGTTTTTCTAAGTGATAAAAGTAGCTCATACTTCAGGCATGAGTGACTCGTGTTCACTTGCAAAACGAGCCCTTTTGGCTGCTGTCGGTTAAGAGGTAAAAACTTACACAAGATTTTACCTCTCTTAAATTAAACTTTTAATTAAATTAGCTGCCCAACAAAATTAACACTATTGTGGGCCAAAATAGGGAATACCAAACTTCCTGTACGCTCTCTTAGCCAAAGTAAAATAAAACCGTAGCCGCCTGTTAATAAAATAGCGGGGAAAGAAAAGTGCCACTCTCCACCATTAAACATAACCCCATGAACTAGTCCAAATAACACTACTAAGAGCAACCCTGCAATGTTAATTGACGCACCACCTAAATTATAGCGTTCAGATATGATTGCCAAAGATATACAAAATAAAAGAATCCCTCTAAACATTGGCTCTTCATCAAAGCCTGGCATTGTTGCCTGATAAAGTAAGGTTTCTAAATCGTAATTAGGTTCACCACTCCAAAATAGTGATACAACTATCTGTAAAATGATAAACAAGCACATAACTGTAAAAGCGGGTTTTATAGAGTTTTCATTTTGCCTAAAAGTAAAACCAGCATCCGCAATACGAAAGTTAGCTTTAAATTTAACTAAAGCCAATAGTACGACTAACCAAAGGATTATTGCCGCTACTTTTCCAGACCAATTCCACGACATATCAGGAAAAAGCATATCCAAGGGGATAACCTTTCCACCTTTAAACAAAGCAAAAAAGTAGCAAACTAAAATACCTAACGAAATCAAAGACCAAATTAGATTTAAATCAACTTTTTTAAGTGCTTTTAATATCAAAACTAAAACTAATATAACGCCGACATTTGCAAATAAACCTATAAATAGATCTTCCATGAATACCTCTTTTATTAAAGGCTATTTCTAGCACTTATTTTATTATTGTTTTAAGTAGTAACTAATACTAATCCTAAATTAGGTACTGTTAAACAATTAGTTATAGAAGAGGAGAGTGAAACGGGGTCAAACCCTAAAGGGAGCATTTTTACTAGTCAGTATGCGACTTAGTCAATATCAACTTCAAAGCGTAAAATATCACCAGGTTGGCAATCTAAGTATTTGCAAATAGCGTCGAGCGTTGTAAATCGTACAGCCTTTGCACGGCCCGATTTTAATACAGATAAATTTTGTGGGGTAATCCCAATTGCTTCGGCAAGCTCTGCCGACTTCATTTTACGCTTTGCGAGCATCACATCTAAATCAATTATTATTGCCATTAAATTACTAACTCTTGCTCTTGTTGCAGCTGTTGCGCCTGTTTCATTATCCATGCAATAACATAAATAATAAGCCCAACTATAAAGCCTATGATATCGGTGTCTTGAATCACTACAGCTCGTTTAAGCTCACTACCTGTGAACATATTGAGCAGTGTTACCAACAACGCGGGATAAAAAGCCACAAATATAAATTGCAGTAATAATAAGCCACCAAGCCATTTAAAGCATTGAATATTCTTTAAGTTAAAAAACAATCCTTTACGGTAAAGCATAAACAAGCGAATTAAAATCAGATTTACAATAATGTATGGCAACATTTGCGGTAACGCTAACCACGTCATTGCATTAAAACTGTTTGCCGTTAATGTGCTTGCAGTACTTTTCCAAGAACCGCTAACTTCAAGCCCTATCCACAAGTGGGTACCGTTAGCTTGAGTAAAGTTTAAAACATCACTGCCATTAAGTAACAATACAACGGCGGTAATTAATAAAGTAGTTAGGGTCAAAAAAAGTAACGCTAATATTACGTTACTCATCATTACTATTCTTTTCATTTTAAGATTTCTTTGCATTTAACTGCATTACTAATCGCTGATAATGTAGCTGTAACTTATCACCAGTCAATGCATTACCATGGTGCTTGCCTTTTACAATATATAATTGCTTTTGCTTTGAAAGTGCATGTTGGTATAAAGTTTCAGCTAAAGCAGGAGGTGTTTGAGTATCATCTTCTCCGGTAATTATTAAAAGCGGAGCAGTAAATGATTCCACTACCTTTAAATTATCAACCCTAGCTAGCTCATCACTAAAATTAACCTCTACAAATGGCTTTACAAACCAAGGCATACGTTGCGATGTCATTTGCTTTACATTAGTAATACTTCCTTCAAGTACTAGCGCATCAGCAGGCCGCTCGCTTGCAACATACCCTGCAATCATGCTGCCTAAAGAGTGTCCATGTAAAATAGTCGGAGTGCTTTTTAAATCTGTACGGGTTGCAACATAATCATAAACTGACAATGCATCACGCTTTAAGTTTTCAATTGTCGGCGTGCCCTCACTATTACCGTAACCTCGATGATCAACCATTAAAATATTTACATTCATTGGCAGTATATGCTGTGCAGGTTTACCTCCAGCAACGCTCACACGAAATTGATTACCACCAAAATAAATAACCGTTGCTTGCGCATTATCAACCTTTATCAAAGTGCCACTCAACGCCACGTCGTCAAACCCATTTATGGTTATGTTTTCTGTTGTCGCTGTTTGCTCAATTTTACGCAGCTTTGTAACCTGTACTTTTTGATCTGGGTTCAGAAAATTTGACTCTTCAATCGAAATTGTTGTACATGCAGTTTGCAGCATAACTAACACTATAGTAGCAAGAGTAAGTAACTCGCGTTTCATTTTAAATTCCTTCTATTAAAAAATCACTATGACACTCAAAAACTAAAAAAACAATTTAAATTATCGTAAAACGATAACTTATTATTGCTTTATAATATTCAAATGTATTTTCAGCATCGCTTCCTATTATAAAAATCGGGCTAAATTACAACGATGTCTAACTCGATATTGTGCCGCAATATAAGAAGAAGTTCGCAAATAGAGATGGCACAGCAGCTCCTTTTTAGCTGTCGTCACCACAAAGACAAAAAATTGAATAAGGTTTCTAATTTCTAAAGATGCGAGACGCATTCACATTATCTGTAATGGTAATCTCAAACATCTATTAGGGCCCGCGCGCCAACAAGCTAAACGCCCACAATAAATAACACATACTCTTGGTTTGTGAACGAGTAAGTATAGTTGTGATTCGCTGGGTTTAGTTTCACTCAATCCAACCTACGCTTATACGATTAACATTAATCACCACACACAAAAAAGCCGTTGCATTGCTGCAACGGCTTTTATAGCTTTAACAAAAATTAGTCTCTGTAGGTCTCAACCGGAGCGTATGTAAATACTAAATTGCAGTAGTCGTACACGTTACAAATACCGATTTGAGTTACTCTCATTTGTTTTTGTGACTAACGTTTTTTAAGTATTCCATTTGCTTTTTCTGCCGTCTTTTAAGCCTTTTAATAACATTAACACTCACCTTTAAATACTTACTCTTAAAAAATAGCAATATCAATGAATTAAAAATTATAAATAAAACTGAAAGCTCTAAACCATTAAATGAACGTTCATTTTTTTGCTCAAACATTAAACCTAAAATATAAATGAGGGGCACAGCTATAGAACACCCAGCAACTAAGCGGTAAACTTTAATAACCCAGTTTCTACCTGCAGATATGAGCGCTCCAAGAAAGATAAACACACATATGCCAATAAAAAAACCGATAACTCTAGGTCCTAGCTCATTTACAGTATCATAAGGCCAAAGCATGATTAATATTGTAAATGCTAATGATGAGTAGCTAATAACGCTTGATACAATGGCTAAAGAACAGACTAAACTGTATTTTAGTTTTAATATTGAATTACTCTGTAAGCTAGCAGCCGCCATTCCTCTTACCATCACCTAAAACCATTATTCAAATAATACAGATGAAAACATTAATAGTGCGCAAAGCATAAAAATTACAAAATACACTTTAAATAATCTCGAGACGTGAGCTGGTACCTTGTTTCTATCACTTAATAAATTATACCGTTTTGCATACCAATCAAATAAAAATACGCTGCCATAATGAAGTAAACCATGAAGCGCCATAAAAATATTTAGCGAATAGTAGCGATTTCCATGCTCTAAAATATCTTCAACCGTTCTGAGCTTTTTTCCTTTTAAATAAAAGGCTAAAGGTAAAAGAATGATAAAAATAACACTTAAGCCAACACCAAAAAATATCAAATCCATTATTTAATCAACAAAAAAGAAAAGCAGTTAATCTAAACAAAGTAGGCCATTAAGCATGCTAATAAAAACATAAGGCTAAATGTTATAAACAAAATATAATAAAGCTTAAACCACATCTGCAAATTTTTGGGTACCTTTTCTCTCTCCTCTATTACCTTATAACGCCTAGCATACCAATCGAATAGAAATATAGAACCGTAGTGCAATGCTCCGCTACCAGCAGTTATGATATTTAATGAGTAAAAACGATTTCCATCATCTAGAACATCCTCTACCAACCGTGTTTTTTTATCTTTTATTGCTATTAAAATTGGTAATATTATAAAAAAGAAAAGACCCGCAGATGTAAGAAACAGAGTTAAAAACCACAACTTAATAGGCTCCATTACTTTTCAACAACCTCATATATTAACTCGCCTGCAACCCCTCCAGAATAACCTCCAGCTTCGCTGCCTCAA
This sequence comes from Pseudoalteromonas sp. S1609, assembly GCF_005887255.1. Lineage (GTDB taxonomy): Bacteria > Pseudomonadota > Gammaproteobacteria > Enterobacterales > Alteromonadaceae > Pseudoalteromonas. The sequence continues at coordinate 15,871 of NZ_PNDJ01000068.1, forward strand.
CCCTATCAGCGCAATTCCAACATACCCGCCTTTTCAGGTTTTTGGCCATATTTAAAATGAGTTTAAATGATGAGAACACTTGGTTTTTGAATAAAAAGATCAAGAAAACACAGCTGCCTGCTTGACCGGAACTTTCTAATGGGTGACCCCTTTCGTTTGAAACAGAAGCTAAAATAGTAAAACAAATGAAGGC
>NZ_PNDJ01000069.1:0-280 GCF_005887255.1 Pseudoalteromonas sp. S1609
AGGGGAAAGTAAGAATATCAGTAGCTGTAGCAAAAAACTCCGCCGAGCACTTTACATTGCGTTTTTTTTTAAGTGATAACGGTAAAGTAATGAGCCAATCTCAGTTAAGAAAAATTTTCAACCCGTTCACTCAAGCAGAAAGCTCAATTACGCGAGCGTTCGGTGGAACAGGGCTTGGTCTTTCAATTTGTAAAAGCTTAACCGAGCTAATGCTTGGTACTATACATGTAACAAGCCATGAAGGGATTGGAAGTGAATTTACCGTTGAACTGCCTTTTTC
>NZ_PNDJ01000007.1:0-122727 GCF_005887255.1 Pseudoalteromonas sp. S1609
GATAGCTGATAGCTGATAGCTAGTTCTTAACCATCACTAGTAATTGTAGCAATAAGCTCGCTCAGTACCTGCTCAGCTTTGTCAGTGTCTACTTGGCAAGTACCGGCATTTAAATGGCCGCCGCCGCCGTATTTAAGGCATAACTCGCCCACATTGGTGTTTGAGCTGCGGTTGGTGATTGATTTACCAATGGCGTACACCACGTTTTGCTTTTTAAGTCCCCACATTTTATGTATTGAGATATTACATTCGGGGAACATGGCGTAAATAACGAAGCGGTTAGTAGCGTAAATGGTTTCTTCTTCGGTTAAATTGAGTACCACTAAGTTGTCGTGTACTGATGAGCAGCGGTCTATTTGCTCTTTAGCTTGTGCGTTGTGCTCTTGGTATAACGCAACACGCTCGGCAACATCTTCCATTGCTAGTATTTGTTCTATGCTGTGATCTTTACAGGCGTCAATTAACTTCATCATTAACTGGTAATTAGAAATTTTGAATTCACGAAAACGGCCAAGTCCTGTGCGCGCATCCATAATAAAGTTCATCAGTACCCAATCAGTTGGGTTTAAAATTTCGTCTTTTGTAAATTGTGCCGAATCCCCTTTATCGACCGCTTCCATCATGTCAGTTGAAATATTAGGGAATTTCTCTGCACCGCCATAATAGTCGTATACAACGCGTGCTGCAGAGGGCGCATCTGGGTCAATAATGTGGTTTTTAATATCGCTTTCGTTACGAACGGTTTCACTCAAGTGGTGATCAAATGCAATATGACAACCGGCAACATAGGGGAGGTTAGTGGTAATGTCGTTGCTGGTAATGGCTATTTTACCGTCTTGCATGTCTTTTGGATGCACAAATAAAATATCGTCGATTAAATCTAAATCTTTAAGTAATACGGCACACACTAGGCCGTCAAAATCGCTTCGAGTGACAAGTCTATATTTATTATTGCTCATTTTCGGTCCATTTTTGTTTGTTTATTAATCTGAGTGTAGCAGTTCAAACTCCATTTTATATACCAGTTTTTAACATAAAAAAAGCCAAAACAATGGTTTTGGCTTTGAGTAGCAAGTTCATTGCATTTAGGATTAGTAGCGTTGAAATTACTCTAATAGAATCGAAAATGTCTTATTTTTATATCAGTATTGTTGCAGAGAAGAATATTAGTCATTGTCTCAATTTAACATCCCAACTTAAGACAAGACGTAAAGGCTTGCGAGATGCAAGGCAGTGTACCATTTGAATTATTATTCAAATGGTACACTTGAAGCGTCAGTTGGGATTGAACCCCCCAAATATTCATCAATATTACTATATCCATCGTTATCACTATCTATAAAGTTATCGTTACTATCATTATGAGGTAACTTATAGTATTCAATGTACCATGCAGGCAAACTGTTAGTGGTTGAGTTATCAATAGCACCTTTTATGACTGTAAAATTAACTGGTACATAGGCCATATTTCTAGAGTGGCGGTTTTTTAGGCTCAAACTTGCTCTTATTAATTCATAGTCTTCTGGGTTATCAGGAGTTTTAAAAAGATACAACTTAAGCTTAGGGTCATTACAGTTGGTAGCCAGTAGTTGCTCGTTGATTGCTATACCATCAATTTTCTTTTTTAAAGCGTGAATTTGAATTCTGCAGCTTACAAGCCTACTGTCATAATCTGCATCAAATGAAAACCCTATTAATGTTGGATAACCATCTAGAAGTGAAAACCCAAAGTTTTCTCTTCCATAGCGCTGCGGAGTTATTTTTATTGTGTTGAATTTAGACTCTTTTATATAAGAGGGTTCAGTTGGAACAGTTGGTTCAGTTGGTTCAGTTGGATCCGTTGGTTCAGTTGGATCCGTTGGTTCAGTTGGATCCGTTGGTAGCCCTTCGTCTAAAGTATCAGAAAAGCGAAACCTGCTGTAGAAATCATAGTCCACTACTGTATTATTAGGCAAAGTGTTATCGTAATATTGAAGTGTTACTTCAGCTTTAAAGCCAGAGGTTGCATCAATAGAAGGAGATAAAATCTGTATATCATGACTATTCCCTGCGCAGTCTAATTTTTTGATTAAACGGCCGTCAGGATGAAATACCATCATACTACAGTTTATAAATTGTTTATTACTTCCCGGAGATGAACTAATCAAGGTAAGGTTGGCAAAGCCTTGCTTTGGAGCAATATTAAACGTTTTAGTTACTGAATGAGCCTTGTTATAAATTTTATATTCATAATTATGTAAAACATCAATGATATTTTCTTCTTCGGCGCTCGTCTGTGAAGCGAAAAAAAGTGATGACATTAATATTAAATATTTAGAAAATTGCATAATAATTCCTTTTTAAAAAAAGAAATTTACCCCATTTGGGTACTTAATGCAAGCACAAAGGCTGGTAACTTATATTTTTAATACTCCTACCCGCGGTCTTTTTGAACTACACTAAAGCCTTGATAGTTAAGTACTAATTATTCTTAAACTTTTAGAGTATATGAGGCGCTCATCTAAAAAATTAGCGCTAAACGCTATTAAAGAGTGGTTAATGTATTGCCTATGAATGACTAAGCATTGAATGCTAATAAACTTCTGGAATTGTTACAAGGAGAGTCGATGCACTCTGGCTAATCCTTCCAATATTAGCGGATAGGTTATGTTGTAATTTAGTCATTAACATTTAAGTGGTGATAGTGTTTCATCTTGCATGTCTTTTGGGTGCACAAATAAAATATCGTCGATTAAATCTAAATCTTTAAGTAATACGGCACACACTAGGCCGTCAAAATCGCTTCGAGTGACAAGTCTATATTTATTATTGCTCATTGTGGGTCCATTTTTGTTTGTTTATTAACCTGAGTGTAGCAGCTTAAACTCCATTTTATATACCTGTTTTTAACATAAAAAAAGCCAAAACAAGAGTTTTGGCTTTGAGTAGCAAGTGTGTATTAGTGGTGTGTTATGCGCCTGGGCCACATTCCATACAATGGTTAATAATGTCTGGGCCAAATTTTAATTTAGCGTTTAAATCTCGCAGTGCAGTGCGAAGGCCTTCTTCAATAACAGGGTGATAAAAAGGCATATCAAGCATTTGTGGTACAGTCATTTTGTTTTGTACAGCCCATGCTAATAAATGAGCAATGTGCTCTGCTTGAGGGCCAATAAATTCAGCACCTAAAAATAAGCCGGTGCCGTGCTCGGCATACACACGCATGTGGCCTTTGTTTTTTAGCATAACGCGACTACGGCCTTGGTTTTCAAAGCTGACTTCGCCTATTTCAAAGCACTCACAGCTGCCTAATCGTTGGCTAATTTCTTTAAAGCTTTCACCAACCATGGCTATTTGTGGGTCGCTAAATACGGCAGCAATTTTAGCGCGGCGTAAACCCGCACGTACATGAGGGTAGCGGCCTGCGTTTTGCCCTGCGATTGTTCCTTGATCGGATGCTTCGTGAAGCAAAGGGATCATGTTACTAGCATCGCCAGCAATAAATATGTGGGAGTTGCCACATTGCATAGTGTGGGCATCAGCGAGTGGTACGCCACGTTCATCAAGCTCTATGCCGGTGTTTTCTAACCCTAGTTTATCGGTGTTAGGTACTCGCCCGGTTGCAGCCAGAACATAGCCAAACTGCTCGGTGTGTTTAACACCTTGTTTGTCGGTATAGGTTAGCTCTGCTTTATTACCTACTTGTTTCATATCTGAAACGTTTGAGTCGGTATCAACATAAAATTCTTCTGCGAATACGGTATTAGCGTAATCTTTAACTACTGGGTCGGTTAATGGGCCTATGGCACCACCTACACCAAAGAGTTTTACCTTTACTCCTAATCTGTGCAACGCTTGGCCAATTTCAAGGCCTATAACGCCAGGGCCAAATACGGCCACTGATTCTGGTAAATCATCCCAGTCGAATACATCGTCATTAATAATCAGTCGGTCGCCAAAGTTATTAAATACGCCAGGGTAAGATGGGCGTGAACCTGTTGCTATTACAAAGCGTTTAGCAGTGATTATGGTGTGCTCATCTATTTGCACGCGGTTGGCGTCTAAAAATTGTGCATAGCCACGAATTTTATCTTCGCTAGGTATTTCATCTACGGCTTCTACTACGAATCCTGCAAAGCGATCGCGCTCACTTTTTACTCGTGCCATAACGGCTTTACCGTCAATAACCGGTTTTGAGCTGTGAACTCCAAAGGCAGGTGCTATTTCTATTGAGTGCGCGGCTTCTGCTGCAGCAATCAATAACTTACTTGGCATGCAACCAACACGTGCGCAGGTTGTACCGTATGGGCCTGATTCAATCATAAGTACGTTTTGAGTAAATTGTTTTGCATTACGGTAGGCACTTAAACCAGCGGTACCTGCACCTATAACAACAACGTCGGTTTGCAATTCTTTCATAGTGTTTTTCCTTTAATAAACAGGGGCGTTGCAGCCCCTGTTTTATTTACTTAATTAAGCAAAGTATTTTTCTAAATCGTCTGAGCCACCAATGTGCTTACCGCCAATAAATACTTGTGGTACGGTTTCACGGCCCGATACCGCTTTAAGGCTGGTAAGTGATGCGCCAGCGCCCATTACAATTTCTTCAAAAGCAAAGCCTTTAGCTGTAAGTAGCTCTTTTGCTTTTTTACAGAAAGGACAGCCAGGCTTAGTAAATAGAGTGACCGCTTCTGGTTTTACTTGAGTTGGGTTGATGTAATCAAGCATGGTGTCGGCGTCTGATACTTCAAACGGGTCGCCTGGTAAATCTGGCTCGATGAACATTTTCTCTACTACGCCATCTTTAACCAGCATAGAGTATCTCCAGCTGCGCTTACCAAAACCTAAATCGTTTTTATCAACTAACATACCCATGCCGTCAGTAAATTCACCGTTACCATCTGGTAGTAAAGTAATGTTTTGCGCTTCTTGATGTTCAGCCCATGCGTTCATTACAAAGGTATCGTTTACTGATACACAAACAATGTCGTCAACGCCATTTTGTTTAAGTACACCAGCTAACTCGTTGTAGCGTGGTAGGTGAGTTGATGAACACGTTGGTGTAAATGCACCAGGTAGTGAAAACACAACGACTGTTTTGCCTTTAAAAATGTCGTCTGATGTTACTGATTTCCACTCGTCGTTCTGACGCGTTGCAAATGTAACGTTAGGGATTGTTTGACCTTCAATATTGTTTAACATGTTTTTAGTTCCTCTTGATTTGTTGATAGCCATTATGGCGAACAATTAAATATAGTTCCAATCGTTTGTTTGTATTAAACTGATAGGCATAAACTATCAGGTTGTATGTGAATATGAACTTAAAAGATTTAGAATATGTAAAAGCCGTTGCGCATTTTAAACATTTTCGCAAAGCAGCCGACGCTTGCTTTGTAAGCCAGCCCACCTTGAGTGGGCAAATTAAAAAGCTAGAACAAGAATTAGGGGTTATCTTATTTGACCGTTCAACTAAGCACGTCACCTTAACAACCCAAGGTGAACGTTTGTTGACACAAATCACTCTTATATTAGAACAAACTCAAATATTAAAAGAACTGGCTGCTACTTCTAACCAACCGTTACAGGGCAAGCTGAGTATTGGTATTATTCCTACTATTGCCCCGTATTTACTACCTACACTGCTTACATCAATGAAAGCGGCATTTACTCAAAGTCAGTTTTCGTTTATTGAAATGCAAACTTCTACCATTTTAGCTGCGCTAGACAGTGGCGAGGTGGATTTTGCAATTTTAGCGGATGTGCCTGAGCTAAGAAATTACCATACTATTAATGTATATAAAGAAGACTTTTTAGTTGCGGTATCTGCTGATAACGCTTTAGCTGTAAATAAAAAGGTAGCACTGCAAGACCTTCAAGGTAGTAACCTATTAATGTTAAGTGATGGCCATTGCTTTAAAGATCAAGCTCAGCAGTTTTGTTTTTCGGCAGGAGTGGATGTTTCTAGCCAGTATCAAGGTAATAGCTTAGAAACCTTATTAGCGCTGGTGGCGATGGACGATGGGGTTACGTTTGTGCCAAAACTTGCTGCAATCCCCCGAGAGGGAATTCATTATTTGCCTATTTTTCCTAATCAGCAACGTAATATTGTATTGGCCTGTCGAAAGCACTACCCGCATTTATCTGGGGTTGAGCAGTTAGCAGATTGGTTAAGCGCTCACGATAATTTAAAAGTTAAGCTAACCCAAGTACTTTAGGGCGTTGCAACTTCCACAATATCGTTAATTTGTACGCCCGGTAAAGGCTGATCATTAATACTGACGGCAATGGCACTGTGCTGATATAGCTGCTCTACACGAATACGGTTCAAAGTGGTTATAGTATGCGGCATGGTGTTGCCTTGCGCGTCTGTTAAATAATTATGATGAGCAATACTCAGCTGTTGGCCTTTTTCTAAGCCATGTGCCTTTCCTAAATTAATGACGAGTTTATTATTTTCCATGTGCATAATTTTGCCTTGAGTGGGTAGGCACGCCATGGCTGCTTGCAAATCGTAACTTAGGGTTTGGTTTATCTCACTAATACTTTGACCAAAAGGTGACTGCCAAAAACGATTACTGTTTACATCAATAATAGTTGTTTTTTCAAATGGCCAGATTGCTTGGCTTTGATAGCTTTGTTGCCACAAGGGCTCATAAGTAGTGCCATTAAATAAACTAAACTCTATTTGGTAGTGACGCTGATAGCTCTCATCTTGCCAAAATGCATAGTCGCTATTGAGTTTATCGCTGGTGGATAAACTGGTAATTTGGCTTAACAACACGTATTGCGCGTTACTGCGCGATGAAATTTCCTCTAACTGGCTGTTAGAATAGTCATGCTGTTGATTAAAATAAGTATCGACTTTTATCGCTTTATTGAAATAGGCAACAGGGACGGCACTCATTTTTGATTTTTGCAGTGCCGTGTAGATGTTTTTACTTACGGCTTTATTAATGTCAAATATTTGACCCATTCTAGCGTGTTCGCGATTAGTTAATTGGCTTTGCGTCACGGCTATAAATTTATTGAAGTTGCTTTGCGGGCATTGTTCGGTTTGTGCAAAAATATCTAGGCGTAAGGTAATCGCAAATTCATCACTGCTGCGGTTTTCGCTAACGAGTTCTATTTTTTGGATTTCGCCTTGGCTACTTATTTTTAGTTGGTCTTGAGTTAATACGCCATCTACAAGGGTTTGCACTGAACTTACACGAGCCCCAGAAAATACTAAGGCTTGGGTTATCGCATCTTTTATGGCTGCGGCTTTTGCACTAGGAATATCGCTATTTTGAATAACTGCATGGCCGGTAGACTCATACCACTGAGCGTGAGTAAAAGGTGAAAACGTTAATACCGCAGTGGTACTTAACCCTGCTAATACAGCCTTTAAAAACGATTTCATACTTTTACTCCAATTAAACGTTAGCGTTAATCAACTTCAGCAAGTAATGTACCACTATTTTTTGTTATCTATTTAAAGGCATATCACTGGCACTAAACATGCATAACTGAGTTTAATTAGTTTTTAAAGGCCCAGTATGATGCGAGTAATGCCATTAATGATCACATTAGGCTGCTTAACTTTAAGCGGTTGTAGTAATATATTTGATAAACACGTTGAGTATAAATATGTTGAGCCAAATAATTACCCAGTATTAAAAGCGGTTGGCTATGCGCCCATTAGTTTGCAGTCGGGAAGTAGTGATACGCAAAAACAACTTATGGCGATTAAGGCTTCAAAGCTCGAGGCTTATCGCGAACTAACAGAGCAAGTATACGGGCAAAAAATTACCGCAGGTACAACAGTCGCTGGGTCTGTTGCCCAAGATGATTATTTACAAAGCAAAGTACAAGGTATTATTAAAGGCGCACAAATTATAAAAACATATGCCGTTAATGATATGTATGTAACCGAGCTTGAGCTTAATATGAAACGCGTTCACGACTTGTACATCGGTGAGATAAAACCACGGGAAGTGAAAAAAGTCACTTATTACTAAGCGACAAATTATTACCCATAAAAAACGCCTAAACGAATTATCGTTTAGGCGTTTTTTATGGGTATTTTTTTAGGCTTTTAGGTTACGCACAATGCTGTTATCGGTATTTACGACGCTACCAGCTTGGTCGTAGGTCATTGATGAAGGTGCACCAATTAAAATACCTTTTAGCTGCTTTACACTTAACTGTGCCTGATGAGCTGCATGAGCATTAACTTCATTTTGTTTTTGACATTGCTCAAGCTTAGTTCTGGTCAGCTTTATTAAGTCATTGTTTTCATCTGTTTGCTGATCATTACTGGCAATCAGTTTACTGAGTTCTTTATCTAGGGTGCTTATGCTGGTTAAAAAAGACATTTTCTGTTGGGCAATTTCTTTCAAACCTTCGCCTCTACGTGAGGCAATTGCATTAAGTTCTTGGGTAAGAAGCTCACTCAAGGTTGTTAAACAATTTATTTGTTCGTTTAGTTTAATCGTAATTAAACTATTGTGATCAGCCATAAACATTAAACTCGAAGTCTGCTAAATTTTTGGCAAGTTTCTCACTGTCTATTTGATACTTGCCTTCGGTAATGGCTTTTTTAAGTTCAGCAACTTTGTTACTGTCAAAACCAGAAGACTGCTCTGCTTTTTCTTGTAAAGATTTTAATTGCTTAGCTTGCGGTGTTAGGCTCACCGAATCGCCTGCCGCTTTAGGCGAAGGCGTTTGCGCAGCCTGCGTATTTGCATTATCTCTTTTTAAATCAACTTTTTGCTGTTGAGTGTTTGTTAAAACACCAGGCTGTTGATTTGATTTGTTAACTTGACCGACCATGATAAAAACCCATTTATTACCCAACTGATGCCTATATATCGGCATTTACTAAAGATACTTTAGCATAAATTACATTAAATATTTACCTGCACAGACTCTACACCATCTACCCGTGCATTTAAAACTTTACCTGTTTTTTTGTTTTCTACTCGTACTTGTTCACCTAAGGTTCCATCCTCTAATGCAACACCCGTGGTTTTTACTCTTAATCCTTTAATATTGGCAAATATGTTAACAGAGTCGCCTTTGCAAACCATACAAATTTGATTGAGTAGTACTGGCATACCTTCACGAATATTACGTTTGCTGCGGCTACCAATAAGTTGTTCAGGATCATCAAGATACTGAACGCGTATAAAGTGCGCAGGGCGCATATCAATACTTAAATGGGATGGAGTAATCACTTCACCTCGTGCTAAATTAGTCGTTGCAACTACAACGGGTGCTGATTCAGTGATTCTGACATGTACGTACTGTGCCCAGTTGTCACTATCGTTACATTTTATTTGAATGGTGACTTGACGATTAAAAGGGGGCTCACTTGGCGTTACTAGCTCTGGCTCAGAGTTACAATGGCGATCAGGTATGCGGCTATCTAACGGTAATGCGCTAAACTGTATTTTGTTATCATTTGTAGTCACTGCTTTTTGTGCAACATAAGATACAGCCATTTCTTGAAGTGATTCTTTACTAAATACTTGAGCCTTTAGTGGCAAAGTGAAGCAGAGGCTAGCAAGAAAATAAAAAACACTGTATCTTCTGATTTTTTTTAACAAACTCATAATGTTTCGACTATGCTTATGGTTGCAAACAGGGTATAAATATTTTGCGTCAGAATTTAGACGCCCCCGTTGTGTTATGACGCTTTATTAATTGAAAGCAATTATCGTTCCTTATATTTGTTTTCTTAGGAGATTTAAATGGCCGGTATTTTAGACTCAGTAAACCAACGTACTCAGTTGGTTGGGCAAAACCGCTTAGAATTATTGTTATTTAAGCTTAACGGGCGTCAGCGCTTCGGCATTAATGTGTTTAAAGTAAGAGAGGTATTACAATGCCCGCCTCTTACTAGTATGCCAAAGGCTAATGCTTATATTCGAGGTGTTGCACATATCCGTGGCCAAACTATTTCGGTGATTGACTTATCTATGGCTGTAGGTGGCCGTCCTATAAAAAATATAGAAGAAGGTTTTATTATCATTGCTGAATATAACCGTTCAGTTCAAGGATTCTTAGTTGGTGGCGTTGAGCGGATTGTTAACATGAACTGGGAAAAAATACTGCCTCCGCCATCAGGTGCGGGGCGTTATTCTTATTTAACAGCCGTGACTGAAATTGAAAATGAGTTAGTTGAAATTCTAGATGTTGAACAAATTTTAAACGAGATTTGTCCTGTAAATACAGAGGTTAGCGCAGATGTTGCGGCTCAGGCTCAAGGTAGTATGCAAAAAGATTTGGGTGAGCGTATAGTATTTATTGCCGATGATTCGGCCGTGGCACGAAATCAGGTTAAACGAGCGTTAGAACCTTTAGGTGTAACTACTGAACTTGCTAAAAATGGTAAAGAAGCTTTAATAAGACTAAAAGAAATTGCAGAGCTTGATTGTGTTAACGATATTACAGAGCGAGTAGGGTTACTTATTTCAGATGTAGAAATGCCCGAAATGGATGGTTATACGCTCACTGCAGAAATTAAAGCAGATCCCAAACTTGCACCACTGCATGTGATTTTACATACTTCATTAAGTGGTGTTTTCAATCAAGCAATGATTGAAAAAGTAGGGGCTGACGATTTTATAGCGAAATTTAATCCAGACGAGCTTGCTACAGCCGTTAATAAGTGGGTTCATTGTGATTAATAAACATAGGTGTTATTGATTTGACTAATAAAGATTTGCAGCAAACAGAATACGATCAATTTCGCTTATTTTTAGAACAACAGTGCGGTATTGTTTTAGGTGAAAATAAGCAGTATTTGGTTAAAAGTCGCTTGGCACCATTAATGTCTCGGTTTAATGTTGAATCGTTATCTGAACTGGTTAGCAAAACACTTGGCGTACATGAGCGTCAATTGCGCGCTGCTGTTGTTGATGCCATGACAACCAACGAAACATTGTGGTTTAGAGATCAATACCCATTTGAGTTGCTCAAAACCAGATTATTCCCTGAATTTAAAGCGCTAAATAGACCATTAAAAATATGGTCTGCTGCGAGCTCTTCAGGGCAAGAACCTTATTCAATTGCTATGTCGGTAGCTGAGTTTCAATCAAGTAGTCCTGGTGTTTTAAAAATGGGTGCACAAATAGTGGGTACTGACATCTCAAATACCATGCTGGATATGTGTAAAAACGCTGAATATGATGCATTGGCACTGGCTCGCGGGCTATCTGCTGATCGTCGTAAGAAATTTTTTAAAGACAGCGGCAATGGTATGGCACAAGTGGTTGACTCATTGAAAAAGCAAGTGAGCTTTAGGCATTTAAATTTGCTCGACTCGTACGCCTTGATGGGTAAGTTCGATATTATATTTTGCCGTAATGTTTTAATATATTTTTCACCTGAGGTGAAAGCCAAAATAATTGCACAATTTTCTCAAGCACTTAACCCTAAGGGGTATTTATTTTTAGGTGCGTCGGAATCTATGTCTGGTTTGAGTACCGAATTTGATATGGTACGTTGTAACCCCGGCATTATTTACCAAAAGAAATAACGAATATTAAGATATACCCCCTCCTAAAAACGGTGCTGTAGCGCCGTTTTTTGTTTTTATCATCACTACTTTCATTGCTGGCTTACTTATTGCTTTATTGATACTAAGTCAATTTTTTGGAGATAGTTATGGCTATCAGTTTTGATAAAGCATTAGGCGTGCATCCGCATGCGATGTTGATCCGTTCGCAAAGAGCAGAAATGCTCGCCACTAATATCGCAAATGCTGATACGCCCGGCTATAAAGCAAAAGATATCGACTTTGCCTCAGCATTAAAAACGGCAAAGTCTAACCAACTAAGCGGCAATACGATGGTAAGAACCAACGAAAAACACATTGCCGGTGGTACCCGTTTTGTAGGTGGAGATGAATTATTTCGTACGCCAAATCAAACAGATACAGGTGATGGTAACTCTGTTGATATACAAGTGGAACGGAACTTGTATACACAGAATGCTATGGAGTATCAGGCCAGTGTCCAGTTTCTTAATGGTAAATTTAAAGGCCTGAAAAAAGCCCTCGGTAGTCAAGGAGCCTAATTATGAGTTTATATAATGTGTTTGATATTGCAGGTTCGGGTATGAGCGCGCAAAACGTGCGATTAAATACCACCGCAAGTAATATCTCTAATGCCAATACAATTAGCTCTTCACAAAATGAAACGTACCGAGCGCGACAACCTGTATTTGCTGCGGAGCTAACAAAAGCGTCAGCGTCAGCAAGCAACCCACAGGGCTCTGCCGTTGGTGTGAAAGTGTTAGGAGTGGTTGAGAGTGATAAACCACTACAAATTGAATATAACCCAAACCACCCGAGTGCGGATGAAAATGGTTACATTTATAAACCCAACGTGAATGTTGTTGAGGAGATGGCAAATATGATTTCTGCATCTCGCTCTTATCAGACAAATGTTCAAGTTGCTGATGCAGCTAAGCAAATGTTAAGTAAAACACTGCTGTTAGGTCAGCGGTAACTGAGGGTAGCTCATGAGTAACGATATTAGTACTTCTTCATCCTACATGGAGTCTTTACGTTGGCAAGATAAGCAAGTGCCACAAAAAGAAGACAGTGATGCGTTAACCCAAGAAGATTTTTTTTCGTTGTTAACACAGCAGTTGTCATATCAAGATCCTAGCAAACCTGCTGATAACGATCAGATGATTGCACAAATGACAAACTTTACCATGGCTGAAGGAATATCAAATTTAAACTCTAACTTTGATTCCTTAGCTGCGTCGATGACATCAAATTCGGCATTGCAAGCATCAACACTGGTTGGCAAACAAGCTTTGTTGGAGTCGGATACACTGGAGCTTAATGAGTCGGGTGAATCAAGAGGTTCTGTTGTAGCTGAAAAGCCAGTCGATAGTTTAATGATCCGCATTGAAGATGCATCCGGGCAGTTGGTTAAAACTATAGATTTAGGTACTCAGCCTGCAGGAGCCATCCGTTTTGCATGGGATGGTAAAAATGAAGCGGGTGAACGGCTACCACCTGGTGAATACAATATCAAAGCAGAGGGTAGTACAAATGGGGAATTTTCAAGCCTCCCATTAGCTACATTCAAAAATATTGAAAGTGTTAATATTAACGGCTCAAGCGGCATTATTATTAATACTAAAGAAGGTGCGGTTAGGCTGACTGATGTCGCAGAAATCGCGTAATAGATTTTATGTATTTTTTAGCCATCAGGCTAAATATTTTTAGGTTAGAGGTTAATTATGAGCTTCAATATTGCATTAACAGGCCTTGCTGCCGCACAAAAAGATTTGGATGTTACCGCCAATAACATTGCCAACGTAAACACCACTGGTTTTAAAGAGTCTCGCGCCGAGTTTGCTGATGTATACGCATCATCAGTATTTAGCGCCGGTAAAACAAAAAATGGTGATGGTGTGCAAACCACTATGGTTGCTCAGCAGTTTCATCAAGGGTCGCTGCAGTTTACTAATAACTCACTGGATTTAGCGATCACAGGTGAGGGTTACTTTGCAACTACTCAAAGTCTAGATTCACAAGACCAAACTTTTACACGTGCTGGAGCATTTAAGCTTAATAAAGACAATTTCGTTGTTGATGCCAAAGGTAATTTTTTACAGAGCTTCCCTGTTGATGAGGTTACCGGAGATACAACCTCAGTAAGTCTTAGTACTTCATCTGCACTACAAATACCAGACTCTTCTGGTTCACCACGCTCTACGAGTAACGTATATACTTCTTTCAACCTTGACTCACGTAAAGATGTTGTGGCAGTACCGTTTGATGCAACAGACAGCAGCACATATACTGCATCTACATCGACTACAACTTATGACTCTTTAGGTGAGCCACACGTTCTACAATTCTTTTTTGTAAAAACAGCGCCTAATGAATGGCAAGTGCATGGTACATTGGATAAAAAACCGTTTGATGCTACCGGTGCTCCCACAGCAACACCAAGCCCTTTAAGTACCTTTGGGTTTGATGCTAGTGGTTTGCCTGCAACTACCGATGGCGCTCCAAATGTCGGTCCAACCTTTACTGATGTTAATTTAACCGGGGCCAATTTAAGTGGCCTATTAAGTAATGGTGCTCAGTTTAGTGATATAGCAATTAACTGGCGCGACGAAGCGAATACATCAAATAAAGTTCCAAGCCAGTTTGCGAGTCGCTTTGAAGTAAAAGCACTAGAGCAAGATGGTGCGACAGTAGGTCGCTTAGCGGGTATTGACATTGGTACTGATGGGAAAGTAGTTGCATCGTACAGTAATGGTGACTCAACCTATTTGGGTCAAGTAGCCATGGTTAGGTTTGCAAACTCACAAGGTTTACAACAGGTGGGTGATACTTCATGGAAAAAAAGTTTAACCTCAGGTGAGCCGATTGCGGGTGAACCGGGAACAGGGACTTTAGGCAAAGTCAATTCTTCAGCGCTCGAGCAATCAAATACAAACTTAACCACAGAGCTGGTTGATTTGATTAGTGCGCAGCGTAACTTCCAAGCAAACTCTCGTGCGCTTGAAGTGAATTCAACACTGCAACAAAATATCTTACAGATCCGATAATCATATTTTGACTTATAAAGGCTGCTTAATGCAGCCTTTTTTATTCCTCTCTTAAAATCTTATTCATGCTTTAATTTAATTTGGCACTTATATTGCATTTACTCATATATAGATTTCTTAATGAGTCGATGTTATGGATAAAATGGTCTACATAGCCGCATCTGGCGCTAAACAAAGCATGCAAGGGCTTGCTCTTAAAGCCAATAATTTGGCAAATGCAAACACAACTGGGTTTAAATCTGATTTTGCGCAAGCGCGCTCAATGCAGGCTTTCGGTGAAGGTTTGCCGACTCGTGTTTTTGCTATGCAAGAGCGTCCAGGATCAAACATGACATCGGGCGGTGTTGTCGAAACAGGTCGCAGCCTTGATATTGCTATGAGCGATAACGCCTGGTTGAGTGTTCAGGACGCCTCTGGTAATGAAGCTTATACAAAAGTGGGTTCGTTAAATATAACGGCTGAAGGTATGCTAACTACCAGCGACGGTCGTCAAGTTATTGGCGAAGGTGGGCCAGTCATATTACCTGTACCGATTGAAAAAATTGAATTTAGCAAAGATGGCACTATTCAAGTTCGCCCTCAAGGTGCACCGGCTAACTTTTTAGAAGAAGTTGATCGCCTAAAAGTGGTTGATGCAAACAACGCCACGCTTGAGAAGGGTAACGATGGTTTATTTAGAGCTAAACCAGGCGAAATAGTTGAAACATCAGCCAATGTACAAGTATTAGGTGGCACATTAGAAAAATCGAATGTAAATCCTGTGCATGAAATGGTCGATATGATCAGTCACCAACGCCAATTTGAATTACAAGTAAAACTGATGAAAACAGCTGAAGAGATTGACGAACGTCAAGAGCAGCTGATGCGCATCGTTTAACTTTAACGTGGGGATATTATTATGAATCCAGCATTATGGATAAGTAAAACAGGGCTTGACGCTCAACAAACTGATATATCGGTTATATCAAATAACTTAGCGAACGCCAGTACAGTAGGTTACAAAAAAAGCCGCGCTATTTTTGAAGACTTGCTTTACCAAAATATTAATCAACCAGGCGGTCGATCATCGCAAGACACCGAAATGCCGTCAGGCTTAATGCTCGGTGCGGGTACTAAAGTAGTAGCTAACCAAAAAAACTTTTCGCAAGGTAATATGCTCACTACTGAAAATTCTTTAGATTGGATGATTTCAGGTCCTGGTTTTTTTGAAGTATTGCAACCAGATGGCAATATTGCATATTCGCGAAACGGCCAATTTACTACTGACGGTGACGGGCGTGTTGTAACCTCGGGTGCTGGTTATGTTGTTCAGCCTGAAATGAATGTACCTGACGATGCACAGTCGATCACCGTATCTCAAGATGGTGAAGTGTCAGTTCGCGTTAAAGGTCAGGCCGAAAACGTGGTTATTGGTCAGATCACGATTAGTGATTTTATTAATCCGTCTGGCCTTGAGCCTATAGGGCAAAACTTATATACCGAAACCGCGGTAAGTGGTGCGCCTGTTCAAGGTAATCCGGGGGTTGAAGGTTTAGGTACGATTATTCAAGGTTCACTTGAAACATCAAATGTAAATGTGACCGAAGAGTTAGTTAATTTGATTGAAACGCAGCGCGTTTATGAGATGAACTCAAAAGTGATCTCAGCCGTTGATGAAATGATGAGTTATATCAATCAACAGTTATAGTTTTGGGGGATTGTATGCGTAATATTATGTTATTTACAGTAGGGACTTTACTATTAAGTGGTTGTGTAGCTACACAAAATAATGAGGTAGTACAAGACGATCCCTATTATGCACCTATGTATCCAGAGCCTAATATGGAGCCAGTAGTCGCAACCGGCTCTTTGTTCAGTACTCAATTATCGAATGATCTTTATGCCGATAAAAAAGCACTGCGAACAGGCGATATCATTACTGTTAAATTACAAGAGTCAACCCAAGCGACTAAAGCAGCTAAAACAGAAACGGATAAAGAAACCGATGCCAGCCTCGACCCTGTGATTGGCTTAGGTGGTTTACCGGTAAATATTGGCGGCGATAGCATTCAATTTGGTATTGGCAGTGACTCCTCATTTAAAGGTGACTCAAAATCAAATCAATCAAATAGCTTAGTTGGCGATATTTCGGTTAACGTAATGCGAGTACTACCAAATGGTAATTTAGTGATTCGCGGTGAAAAATGGCTAACGTTAAACACCGGTGAAGAATTTATTCGCTTAGAAGGGTTAGTGCGTCCACAAGATGTCAATGCCGATAATACCGTTGAGTCTAATCGAATTGCGAATGCGCGTATTCAGTACTCAGGTAAGGGCCAAACACAAGAGGCACAAAGCCCGGGTTGGTTAACGCGTTTCTTTAGTAGCTCATTGTTTCCCTTTTAGAGGACATTCGACATGAATGGTTTTAAAGTTTTTTGTTTTATGGTGCTACTAGGCTGGCAATTTACTGCCAGTGCTGAGCGAATTAAAGATGTGTCTATGGTCGAAGGGGTGCGCTCAAACCAATTAGTGGGCTATGGCTTAGTTGTTGGTTTACCAGGCACCGGTGAGCAAAGCCGTTTTACCGAGCAAAGCTTTAAAGGCATGCTTAATAGTTTTGGTATTACGTTACCTTCTAGTTTAAAGCCAAAAATTAAAAATGTTGCAGCGGTTGCTGTTCATGCTGAACTCCCCCCATTTAGAAAGCCAGGGCAAACCATAGATATAACCGTATCATCGATTGGCAGTGCAGGCAGCTTGCGCGGTGGCACATTACTACAAACATTCTTAAAAGGGGTTGATGGTAATGTTTACGCCATCGCTCAAGGCAGTTTAATTGTAGGTGGCTTAGGCGCTGAAGGCCTTGATGGTAGTCGCGTTGTGATTAATACGCCAACGGTAGGACGTGTACCAAATGGTGCAACCGTTGAACGTGCTGTTAAAAGCCCATTTATGCAAAACGACTATATTACCTTTAATTTAAACCGTCCTGACTTTACTACTGCTAAACGTTTAGAGAAAACCATTAATGATTTAATTGGTCCAAATAGCGCTCAAGCACTCGATGCAGCTTCTATTCGCGTTATTGCACCTCGTGATGCCTCGCAACGTGTATCGTATTTATCAACTCTTGAAAACTTAGAGTTTAAGCCAGCAGATACTTCAGCAAAAATAATTGTTAACTCGCGTACCGGCACCATTGTTATAGGTAAAAATGTAAAATTACAACCTGCGGCAATTACCCACGGTGGTTTAACAGTAACGATTGCTGAGCAACAAAATGTGGCGCAGCCAAATCCTTTAGCAGAGGGTGAAACCGTGGTTACTCAGCAAAGTATTATTGATGTTGATCAGGATGACTCACGCGCTTTTGTATTTAACCCTGGTGTGAGTCTTGATGACTTAGTTCGTGCAATTAATGAGGTAGGCGCTGCCCCTGGTGATTTAATGGCTATTCTTGAAGCGCTCAAAGAAGCCGGTGCAATTAATGGTCAGCTTGTTGTAATTTAACCTTTAAAAAACACCGTTTAATATTTTTATTGCGGTGTTTTATACTTTTTTTTCCTGCTTACTCCCACCTTTGAAAATCTCGCTGGCTCAATTATTGCATTATCTAGATATTATTAATTATTGTGTCAAAAAGCTGATGGAAACAAATCATCTAGATAAGCAAAACTTTTTTGATTTAGGCAACTTAGACTCTCTACGTCGAGATGCTTTAAACAGCGGTGACGCATCAACCGATGCATCTAAAGCGGCGTTAAAAAAAGCGGCGGCACAATTTGAAGCTATATTCACCCAAATGCTGCTTAAAAGTATGCGTAAAGCCAATGAGGCTTTTGAAGATAAAGAAAGCCCGTTTAATGCTAGTGGCGTTAAGTTTTTTGAAGAAATGCACGACCAACAAATGGCTACAGAGCTTTCATCAAATGGCTCTTTGGGTCTTGCTGATTTAATTGTGCAACAATTATCGCCAGATGGAAAAAACTTTATGCCAGGCTCTGTTCTTCGCACCACGTCAGATTTCTTTAGTGACCAACGTGCGGGTAGTACTTTACCTCATCAAGAAAACCAAAAGGGCACTGAAAAAGTGTCACTCGTTGATTCAACTGAAAAAAGCGAACAAAACACAGCGTCTAGCACATTTGAAAATGCTGAGGAATTTGTAAGCACAGTGTGGGAACACGCAAAAACAGCGGCTAAAAAAATTGGTTTAAATCCGGCGGTTATGGTCGCACAAGCGGCATTAGAAACTGGCTGGGGTAAACATATTATTAGTAAAGGTGATGGTAATAGCTCAAACAATTTATTCAATATTAAGTCAGATAAAAGTTGGCAGGGTGAAAAGGCCAGTAAGGTCACTTTAGAGTTTGAGCAAGGTGCTGCAGTTAAAAAGCAAGCAAGCTTTAGAGCGTATGACTCGATAAAAGATAGCGTGAATGATTTTGTGGATTTTTTAACACAGAACCCGCGCTATCAAGATGCATTAAACAATACGGCAAAGCCGCATAAATTTTTAGACTCTTTACAGCAAGCTGGTTATGCAACCGACCCTAATTATGCAGACAAAATAAAAAGAGTGCTGAACAGTAACGAATTGAAGAATATCGCCACAAGCGTGATCCGCCAGGGAGTAGAGTAACATGTCGTTTAATTTATTAAACATTGCTAATTCAGGAATAAGAGCAAACTCTGAGTTATTGCAAACGACAAGTAAAAACATCGCAAATGTTAATACCGAAGGGTATGTACGTGAGCGCACCGAGTTTACCACCATGATTGATAATCAGGTAGGCCGTGGCCAAACGTACCGGTTATTGAATGAGTTTGCGCAAAAGCAATTAAATCGAGATACTTCAAATAAAAGTTTTTTTGATCAATTTGTTAGTGAAGCGAGTCGGGTTGATCAAATTTTTTCAGAAAAATCAAACAGCTTATCAACTAGTATCAACTCAATGTTTAATAACGTGCAAGAAGCCCTTAATCAACCGTCATCAACGGTTGCTCGTTCATTGGTGATGAGTGATGCACAAAACCTGATTGACCAAATGGATCGGCTTGCAGGCATCGTTTCAGAGCAAAAAGCGGTGGTTAATGAGCAATTAGAGATTTTTTCAGAAGAGGCGAATACGTTAATCGAAAGTATTAGTTCGTTGAACCAAGAAATTGCAGGTGTTCATGGTACCAAGAACGAAGCCGATGCGAGCTCAGCCTACAATGAGCGTGATAAAGCAATTCGCGATTTATCTGAACTGATTGATATAGAGACTCTGGACGGCCCCAACGGTGAAAAACAAGTTTTTATGGGCACAGGTGAAGCCGTTGTTATGCAAAATGGGTCATTTAACTTGTTTTCTATTAGTGGCGATCCTGATGCTAACTTTAAAGAGCTACGTTTAGATGTAAATGGCGGTAAGGCTGTGCCACTCGATATAGACCCTACTAAACTCAAAGGTAAAATTGGCGGTTTATTAGCATTTAGAGACGATATTTTGGTGCCGGCACAAAATCAAATAGGCCAGATGGGTATTGCGCTTGCTGATTCGTTTAATCAGCAAAACCGTCTAGGTATGGATGCAAACGGTGAGCTCGGAGGGGATATTTTTGATATCCCATCGGTCAGTGCTTTTGTTTATCAAGCAAACACCGGAACAGCTAATATGTCAGCAACCGTTGAGGCAGGTAAAGGCAGTGATCTGCCAGCCAGTGATTTTGTGATCACCTATACGGGTAACCCTAACGAAGTAAGTATTCAGCCAATTGATAATAAAGGTGAACCTTTAGGTACAGCCTCTTTAGCAATTATCCCACCCAGTGGCATTATCGATTCAGCTGCTATTACCAGCGGAGAGGCGTTTGGCTTAGAGCTTAATATAACGGGAGCCGGTAATGCCGGTGACCAATTTCAGGTAAAACTTAATAGTGGCGCGGCTGGCAATATATCGTTGACAACAGGTCGAGGTGAGGACATTGCATTGGCCTCCCCAATTAGAACATCAGACGGCCTTGATAATACAGGTACAGGGACTATTTCACCGGGTAATGTTACCGATGTAACCACTGGCAGCTTTAGTAATCCTTTGGGTTTAGCAAATGGCCCTATTAGCATTGTTAAAACAGCCAATGCTAACGAATATCAACTTACTGATGGTAATGGCACAACTACGTTTACAGTTACACCGCCTGCTAACAATATACTCGCTCAAGCCGGTGCACCATACGATGGTTATGGTTTTGACTTTAATATTGAAGGCGTACCAGCAATGGGCGATACCTTTAATTTAGAATTTAATGAAGGCGGTTTTGATGATAACCGCAACGGCCAAAAACTTGCTGACTTACAGAATACCGATTTAGTACGTCAAAATGTAGTAGCGAGCGCATCAGCTGATAATCATAAAACATTGAATCAGGCCTATGCTGGATTAGTCACCGATGTTGGTGTGGTAACCAGTCAAGCAAAAACCAATGGTGCTGCATTTGATGCTTTAGCACAACAATCAGAAGCCTGGTACGAATCGTTGTCGGGCGTAAACTTAGATGAAGAGGCGGCTAATTTGCTACGCTTCCAGCAATCCTATGCTGCTTCTGCACAAGTATTAACTGCAGCGAGAGCTATTTTTGACACCTTATTGAGTGCGGCGAGGTAATTATGCGTTTATCAAATAATTTAATGTATCAAAATAACATTAATAAAATACTTGAGAATCAACAAAATGTAGCTGGTGCGCAGGAGCGCGTTAATACAGGTCAAAAATATTTGAGTACCTCTGAAAACCCTGCTGCTATTTCACAAGGTATGTTGTACACCAATAAAATAGAAACTAATGAGCAGCTGACGAAGAATATTAATCAGCTAAAAGGGCGTTTAGAAACCGAAGAAAGTTTATTGCAAGGTATGAACGACACTATTTTAGAAGCGCAAATGTTAACTATACGAGCGGGCAACGGTTCGTTAGATAAAGGTGATTTGGCTTCAGTTGCCAGTGAATTAAAAGAACTGCAAAAATCACTGCTTAACTTAATGAATAGTCAATCTGAAGGAGGGAAATACCTTTTCTCTGGCTATCAAGACGATATTCAAACTTATACATTTAATAGCACCAATGGCAAATACGAATATCAAGGCGATCAAGGCCAACACGAAGTGACGATCGCAAAAGGCGTTGAGATCAAATCAAGCGATAATGGCTTCAATGTATTTGAACGAGTTGATGCGCGACTCGATGTAGTTTCAAACGATGGAACGCCAACAGGCGGCATTACCGCTGGAACTGTTTATGTTGAAAACCAAGGCGAGTTTGACCGTTTTCATAAAGATAATTATAACTCAGACCCAGATCCGCTTATTTCTCCAACGATCAATACCTATAATGTTAATGTGATCCCTGGGGCGACACCTTCAGCGCCAGATCAATATGAAATATTACGTGATGGTAATCCTCTTGTACCACCCGTTACGGGTGAAGTAACCGATGAACCGATTGAATTTGCAGGTATGGAAATTCAACTTGAGGGGGCAGCACCAGGACAGCTTGATTTTACTCTTGAAAAACCAGGCAAAGAAAATGTACTTAATACGCTAGAAGATTTGATCATTAGCCTAAATGACGAACAACTTGATGAAACGCAAATTAACCAAGCATTATCTGATGGTTTAATTCAGCTTAAAAATGCTAGTGAGCAAATTGTGTTTACTCAGGCTGGTTTAGGTGGGCGTATGAATGTAGTTGAGCGTGTTACCGACTCAAACAGTGCTCTAGATATTAATAATCAAGAAAACAGATCTAGCCTAATTGAGATTGATGCCGCTGAAGCCATCAGCGATCTCACTAAACATGAGTCTGGTTTACAGGCTTCACAAGCGACTTTTGGTCGCTTGGCTAAACTTTCATTATTTGATTATTTATAAATACCATCCAAGGCAGGTTATTACTATACGAGAAAAGTAGGTAATAACTTGCCTTAACGAAGCGGCAAAAAACTGTCACCCCCTTTTTTTCTTCTGTCAAAAAAATGCTAACCTCTGATTTTAAGTGTCAATAAACGCTATTTATTATTATAAAACAGTCGCTTAACTATTTTTTGTTAGTTGGCACAACTAATGCATTCAACTGGTTATAGAAAGTGTGGTTTTTGCTTAAATATTTTGAACCACATTCTGATTGAAACTAGGAGATGGTAAAATGGCTTTAAGCGTAAATACGAATGTTGCATCACTTAATGGGCAACGCAATCTATCTAAATCTAGCATGGCACTTGAAACTTCAATGCAGAGACTATCATCTGGTTTGCGCATTAATAGCGCAAAAGACGATGCTGCAGGTTTACAAATTGCCAACCGACTAACGTCTCAGGTAAATGGTCTAACAGTAGCTCAGCGTAATGCCAATGATGGTATTTCTATGGCGCAAACTGCTGAAGGCGCGATGCAAGAGTCAGCAAACATTTTACAACGTATGCGTGACTTATCACTGCAATCAGCCAATGGGTCAAACAGTGCAGTTGACCGTGCATCACTGCAAAAAGAAGTAGCAGCCCTGCAACAAGAGCTTACTCGAATTGCAGACACTACCAAATTTGGTGGAACCAGCTTACTTGACGGTACATTTGGTACAAAACAATTCCAAGTAGGTGCAAATGCGAATGAAACCATTAATGTAAGCTTACGTAATGTAGCAGCAGACTCAATTGGTGCGCATGAAATTAAAGGACCTGGCAACGCCGCAGATGCAAATACTAAGCTTGGCGATGTACAAACTGTTAACTTAGCAACAAATCATGGTACAAGTGCGGACACGGTTAATATTAACGGTACAGATATTGTTATTGCTGGTGGTTCTGGTGCGGCTGTTATTGCAGATACTATCAACAAGTCAGGTGCCGGTGTGGTTGCAGAGGCTAAAATTGATACCACTTTTGCTGGGATCACATCGGACAGTAAAGGTGTGATTGAAATTAAGAAAAATGGCTTAGTTGAGAAGTCATTTGACTTAGGCAATTATGGTGGTGAGATGGAGCGATTAACAAATGACATGCAACAAGCAGGTTATGATGCCATTTACGACCCTGCAACTGAAGAGATTGCTTTTAAAGCCACAGATGTTGATGGTATTGATATCACAGGCACTGATCAAAGTGGCTTTACTATAGGTGGAACTGCAGTAACCAGCACAGCGAACTCATTTAGTGTGTCCGCAGAGCTAAATTTATCATCAGCGAATAAAATAGGTATTTCAGGGACCACTGCGAATGAATTATTTGGTACAGGGGCTGCTGCAATACAATCATCAGGCGGTACTAGTTCATTAACAAGTATTGAGAGTGTTGATATTTCAGGCGCGACTTCAGATGGTGCGCAAGACGCGATTAAAGCAATTGATGCAGCATTAGCGCAAATTGATGCTCAACGAGCTGACTTAGGTGCGGTGCAAAACCGCTTTGGTTTTACTATTGCCAACCTTGCTAACGTATCTGAAAACGTATCGGCTTCGCGTAGCCGTATTCAAGACACTGATTATGCGCTTGAAACTGCAACGTTGACTAAAAATCAAATCATGCAACAGGCAGGTACTACTATCTTGTCGCAAGCAAATCAGCTGCCACAGGCTGCATTAAGCTTGTTAGGTGGTTAATAATAATTAAAATTAAAAAAGCCAAGTATTTATACTTGGCTTTTTTGTTTGTATTTCAATCAACTAAAAGTTTTTACTGTTTTTTTAAAAAAAAAGCTAAAGGTAATTTTATAACAGCCGTTAACTTAATTAGAACGGAGCTTGAACAGATTTTTATTGTGATGGCTCTTGGTTAAAATCAATTAGTTACATTACGAAAGTAATCAGGAGTTATAACATGGCTTTATCAGTAAATACTAACGTTGCATCAATAAATGCACAAAGAAACTTATCAAAATCTAGCGATGCGTTAGGCACATCAATGCAACGTCTTTCATCTGGTATGAAAATTAACAGCGCGAAAGATGATGCGGCTGGTCTACAAATTGCTAACCGTCTATCTTCACAAATTAATGGTTTAGGTGTTGCTCAGCGAAACGCTAATGACGGCATCTCAATGTCGCAAACCGCTGAGGGTGCGATGACAGAGTCATCAAATATTCTACAACGTATGCGTGACTTAGCACTACAATCAGCGAATGGTTCAAATGATGCTGATGCACGTGCGGCCCTTCAAAAAGAGGTAGGCGCATTACAACAAGAATTAACGCGTATTGCAGAAACTACTAAATTCGGTGGCACTAGCTTATTAGATGGTTCATTTGGTACTAAGCAGTTCCAAGTGGGTTCAAACGCTAATGAAACAATCAACGTAAGCCTTCGTGACGTATCTGCTGATGCTATCGGTGCGAATGAAATCAAAGGTGCGGCAACATCGACAGTTTCTGCGCTTGGGGATGTTCAAACGGTTAACCTAGCCGGTAATATTGTAACTTCAGCAGATACATTAAGTATCAATGGCACAGATGTATCTGTTGGTGCTAACCAAGGTGCGGCAACAATTGCTGATACAATAAATTCATCTGGTTCTGGTGTAAATGCCGAAGCTAAACTTGAAACTACAATTGGTGCTATCAAAGCTGGAAGTTCATCAGTAATTGAGATTAAAAAGGGTGCTACTGCAGTTGATTCATATGACCTAGGTGACTTTGGTGGTGATATGGCGCGTCTTGCTAATGAGATGCAAGCTGATGGTTATGATGCTGTTTTTGATGAAGCTAAAGATGAAATTACGTTTAAAGCGACAAATATCGATGGTATTGATGTTACTGGCGCTGGCGATACAAGTGCTTTCACTATCGGTGGTCAAGCTGTTGCTAGCACCGCAGGTTCGCTCAGCGTTTCAGCAGAGCTTAACTTAAGCTCTGCAGATAAAATTGGTATATCTGGTACGAGCGCAAATGAACTGTTTGGTAAAGGTGCTGCAGGTGCTGATATTGCATCTACAGGTGGTACAAGTGAGTTAACTTCAGTTGAGTCTGTGGATATCTCAGGTGCGACTTCAGCTGGTGCGCAAGATGCGATTAAAGCAATCGATGCTGCTCTTGCTCAGATTGATGCGCAACGTGCAGACTTAGGTGCGGTACAAAACCGCTTTGGCTTTACTATAGCGAACCTTTCAAACGTATCAGAAAACGTATCAGCTTCTAAAAGCCGTATACAAGATACCGATTACGCTGCAGAAACAGCTAAGCTAACGAAAAACCAGATTATGCAACAGGCTGGTACAACAATCTTAGCTCAGTCTAACCAGTTACCGCAGGCAGCACTTAGCTTATTAGGTTAATTTAACAATAAGCTCTATACTTTAACTACTAAGGAAGGGGTAACCCTTCCTTTCTTGTATAGGTATAAAGCTTTATATCGCTTTATAGTAGGAGCGAATTATGGAAACGCAAAGTTTAAATCTAAACATCAACTCAGCTCAAAAAGGTGAGGTTACCTCAAGTTATCAAGCCCCATCTCAAGTTAAGCAAAATGTTGATGAACAGAAGAATACAACCCCCCCTACTGCTGCAAGTAGAAACGAAGTCTCTGAAACTGAGTTATCACCTGAAAAGCTAGAAAAGGTGGTACAGCAATTGCAGGACTTTATGGGTGAAATGAACCGCAGTCTTCAATTTAAAGTAGACGAAGACTCTGGCCGTAATGTAATCAAGGTTATCGATAAAGAGAGTGGTGACTTAGTTAAGCAATATCCGTCAGAAGAAGTATTAGGTATAGTGGCCAAATTAGCAGAAGCCACGGGCGTATTGGTTGATTTTAAAGTTTAGTATTTCAGTAATTTAAGAGGGCAACAATTATGGCTATTTCATTTACAGGTATAGGTTCAGGACTTCAAGTAAACGAAATTGTAAGTGCTTTAGTCAATGCTGAGAAGTCCCCTTATCAAGCTCGAGTAACAAAACAGCAAGCTAATTTCACCACTGATATATCTGCTGTTGGAACACTAAAAGCGTCTTTAGAGGAGCTGAATGGCTCATTGGAGTCACTATCCTCTGTTGAGGAGTTTCAAAAGAGAACAATTAGTGGCAGTGATGATTTTGTTACTTTAAGTTCTGAAAAAGATGCACAAACCAATAATTACTCAATTAAAGTTAATAGTTTGGCCGAAAACCATAAGCTAACATCAGATGCTATAGCTGGCGATGAAGCGGTGGGTGAGGGTAAGCTAACGATCAGCTCTGGTTCTAACAGTTTTGATATTACTGTGTCAGATACAGCAAAGCTTGCCGATATTCGTGATGCGATTAATGATTCAGTTGATAATGACTCGGTAAACGCCACCATTATCACTGATGACACCGGTCAGCGATTGGTATTGTCGAGTAAAGAAACCGGCGCGGAAAATGCTATAAAAATAGTAGTCGATGATGCTGGTGACGGTGGCAATACGGATCTTTTAGGTTTATCTCGTTTGGCGTATGATAGTGATACGACTTCAACAACGTATGCCGAAAATTTAAATGAGGTAACTGCAGCAACCGATGCTTCTATCACTATAGATGGTAC
Source organism: Pseudoalteromonas sp. S1609 (assembly GCF_005887255.1). Taxonomy (GTDB): domain Bacteria; phylum Pseudomonadota; class Gammaproteobacteria; order Enterobacterales; family Alteromonadaceae; genus Pseudoalteromonas. Next base: position 27,054 of record NZ_PNDJ01000007.1, read on the forward strand.
GCTTGTGGCTTCAAGCAGTACTAATGAATTTAAAGATGTTATTGAAGGCGTCACCATTAATGCAAAAAAAATGCATGGCACTGATGATGATTTAAGTAAAGCTGTTATAACTGAAAATAATAAAAACATTACAACAGGTTTGAACTCATTTGTAGACAAATTTAATGCCTTTATTGATTTATCGAAACAGCTGGGACGCTCAAGTGCTGAAGAGGGCGTAGGGGCGCTTGCCGGAGACTCCTTATTAAGAGGGTCTGTTAATCAGGTGCGTTCATTGTTAACTTCAGAATTTAGTACGGGAAATGGTAACACTGATTTTTTAGCTAATTTTGGTATTAGAACGGAGCGCTCTGGTAAATTAAGTATTGATTCTGACGCATTAAAAGCTGCGATAGAAAAGGATCCTCAAGCCTTACAAACCTTTTTTGTCGGTGAAAAAGATAAAGGCGGTTTTGTTGCACAGCTTGATACTGTTATTAAGGGTTATACGGCTTCTGATGGTATTATTAGTTCACGTATAGAAGGTCGTGAATCACAGCTTTCTAAACTAGAAACTGATGTAGAAAAATTTAATATTCGTATGGCCAAATATGAAGAACGATTATATAGCCAATACAATGCAATGGATTTATTAGTGGCCAATTTAAATTCAACAGGCAGCTATTTACAACAACAATTAGCTAACCTACCAGGGGTGGTTAAGAAATCAAGTTAAGCGGAGTGAACTTTGGACGCTAATCAGCAAGAATTAACAAAAATGATGTTGCAAGCAACCCTGCTTGCAAATTTAGCTCTACTTCAAGAGCAAATGCCGGCTATTTATGAAACATTTAAAGATTACACGCCAAGCGATACTGGTGTTGCAATCGATGAAATGGGCAATGCTAACTTGTTTAACAATAATGAGTTCGTTTATCAAGATGAGCCTAGAGAATTCGCTAAACAGCAAGTTATTCAGTTTCTAGAAAACCCGCTTTACTTCAAATATCAAATAAATCACCAAGATGACACAAATATTGTTTTTGAACATGCTGCGCTATTAAAATCAATTTACAACGTACGTACCGCTGAAACAGATAATAAAATAAATAACCCTGCTGAAGAAAAGCGCCTCGACTTTGTTTGTTTTTTAGGTGGGGGGTTAGGCTATCAGATAGAAGAGTTACTCAAGAAAAAAGATGTACTTAATGTGTTTTTATTTGAGCCGAGTAAAGATACCTTCTATGCACTTTTACATTGTATCGAATTAAAGCCGCTTTTTGATAAATGCACTGCCAATGGTGGGCAATTTTCAATACGTGTTTCTGGTGGTGAAGATGGAGTGATTAACGAAATTTCTAAGTTTTTGTTTAATCAGGGTCATTTTAACCTCAGTCAAATTCTTTTCTTAAAGCATTATAATAGCCCACTGATTGAGAAAACAATTGAGCGTATTAAAAGTATCGGACATCGTTGGTCTGCAGGCTGGGGTTTTTTTGAAGATGAAATAATAGGTGTATCTCATACTCTGGCTAATTTAAATGAAAAGTTTCCAGTATTGAAAAAGCCTGAGTTAGTAAATAACACTCTGCAAGAAGATTCTGTATTTATTGTTGCCAATGGCCCATCTCTTGATGATGCAATTGAATTTTTAAAAGCCAATCAAGATGACATAATTATTATTTCTTGTGGTACAGCATTAAGAGCCTTACTTAGTAATAATATTAAACCTGATATTCACATAGAAATGGAGCGAGGCGCAGGGCTGCTAGAATGGGTGGAGTCAATAGATCGCGTCTCTGGACTAAAGATAAAATTAAATGAGATAAATATTGTTGCACTTAATACGGTATACGATAGTATTTTAAAGCGCTTTAAAAGTGCGCATTTGTTATCAAAATTAAATGATGCAGGCGGTCGTCTTATTCGTGCTTTGGATACAAAAAAGCAATTTACCTACCCTGACTACAGTAACCCAACAGTATCGAATACAGCACTTGCTACAGCTATTGAGTTGGGGTTTAAGAAAGTATATTTAGTTGGTACTGACTTAGGCTTTGTATCTAAAGAGCATCATCATTCAAAACATAGTATCTATTTTGATAATGACTTTAAGCATAAAAAAGTGGTTGAGCAAGGTATTGAGGGAGCATTTGTTGTTAAAGGTAATTTTACCGAAGAGGTCTTTACGATTCCTATATTTGACTCATCAAAGGGTAACTTAGAGTTATTACTCCAAAAAAACCTCAATGTTAAAGTATTTAATACGGCCAATGGTGCATTTATAAAGTATTCTGAGCCTAAACGTATTGAAGATATTACTGATATGAAGCCAATTAGTAATAAGCAAGATAAAATAACAGAGCTACTTAATAGGGCTACTTCTTTAGAGCAATTATCTGCTGGAAACGTTAACTTTAAAATGGAAGCCATAAAAGCTAGAACAAAAGATGTTCTTGAGCAGCTGTTATCAATTACTTCTCAACATTTTGAAACACGTGAGCAGCTTGCTGATGCGTTTAATTTACAAAATAAAATATTACTTACATTACGTAATAGCACCGCAGACGATAATGTAGTTTATTGGCTGATTCAGGGAACTTTTAGATATTTTCAAGCTTACATTATGACAAGTAGCTATTATTACAATGATTTAGAAATGCGTACAGGATTTATAAATGCATGTATTGATGCGTTTCATGAGCATGTAAAAGGTATTTATTTAGAGTTTATTGAAAACTATAATAAACCGGCCAAAGCTTAGCTTTGGCCTTTTTTGGTAAATAACTTACTTATATTAGGGTTTAATATTAAACAAAGAGAGTTGGATTAGATCACTTGGTTTTCCATTCAATATATAATGATTTTTAAGTACACACTCTTTGCTATAGCCAGCCTTTTTAAAGGCTTTAAAACTTCCAATATTGTCGGTGTAAACCCAGGCGACTAGTTTTCTAATCAATAACGTTTCGAAAGCATATTGGTTAATTAGCTTGATAGCTTGATTTGCATAGCCTTTCCCCCAACTTTCTTTTTCGCCAATAAACAGACTCACTTGAGCAATATTATGAATCCTATTTATATTTCCAACTTTAATATTCCCAATGTGTTTATTATTGTTGGTTCTAATCGTAAATAATTGTTCAAGCGGGTTATTTAAATTAGCTGAAATATAATCCTTAACTGAGTTAAGATCCTGTTTACTAAAACGAGTTTCTAAGTACTGATTTACTAGAGGATCATTAAGCCAAGCAACATAATTTTCATTTACATCGTCTAAAGATATACTTTGCAAAAAAATATCTTTCACCTCATTGCTTGTTACTTTAACTAGATTTTTCATCAATTAGCTCCCATTTAGCAGCTGTTCCTCTTGTTATATTTACAGAAGTTTTCTTACCAATCAGCGTATCGTAATACTTACAGGGGAGACCGTAGCCTGGACGTATTCTTTTTATGTGTTTTTTTGTTATAACTGTACCTGCTGGTACGTCTTCAATAAAATAAATAGAGCGTCTAAATTTTAGGTTTTCGCTTTCGGCTGATTTTACTTCATACCCTGGATTACCTATCGATTTGTACACTTCTTTGCTTTGACTAACAATTGATTTAAGCTGCTCAGGCTCAATTGAAAATTCTGAATCAGGCCCTTTTTTAGATCTATCTAAAATAAAATGCTTTTCAATAAAGCATGCTCCTAAAGCCACTGATGCAATTGCTGCCGTTGTGCCTAAGGTATGATCAGATAAGCCTGTAATAACGTTAAAGCGTGTTGCAATATCCGAGATTGTAGCTAAATTAGCTTGCTCGAATGGCGCAGGGTAAGCACTTATGCAATGCAATACAATTAGTTCATCACAACCATTATCTCTTGCTGTGCTAATCGCTTCCTCTATCTCTGAGATATTAGCCATACCAGTAGACATAATGATAGGTTTACCTGTTTCAGCAACTCGCTTGATGAGAGGTAGATCGGTTAATTCGAAAGAGGCCACTTTATAAGCTGGGGTGTTTAATGCTTCTAGCAGCTCAACGGCTGTTTCATCAAACGGTGTTGAAAATAAAGTGATACCGACTTCTTTGGCCTTTTCAAACAGTGCATTGTGCCACTCAAAAGGAGTATGGGCCCACTCATATAATTTATATAAATTATAACCATCCCATAATCCGCCTTTAATCTGAAACTCGTCCTTATTACAGTCGATAGTCATTGTATCGGGCGTATATGATTGAATTTTTATTGCATCGGCTCCACATTTAGCGGCTTCTTCAATTGTTTTTAGGGCTTCTTTAAGATCGCCGTTATGGTTAGCTGAAAGCTCAGCAACAATGTAAGGTTCATAGTCTAAACCTATTCTTCGACCATCTATTTCTACAAATTTATTTTTCATGATTACTCAAGTAAAGTTAATTTTATATTGGCAGTTAAAGCGTCGTTGCTTTTTTTGGCATTTGTAAACTCAAGCTTATACTTTCCATGTTTTATGTATGCTTTTGGATAACTATCGGCATCTAACATGCGAATATGATCAAAGATATCATCCAGCTCTAAGTTCGTATCAATAACACTTTGGCTTGGATTGCGTCTTGAAAATGCTGTTACAGGGCCTTCTTGAGGTGTTACTTCAGGATTATCGTTAACAATAAACTCAATCATATCAAAAGTTAAAGCTGAACAGCGTAAAAATATTTGTTGCGCTGTGCCCTCCAAAGATAGAGCCCTTTTTAGATAAATAGGGCCTGTATCTATACTTTCTTCCATTTTTAGGGCACTTAACTTTGTGGTGGTATGGCCAAGAGAAATTAAATTCTGCATTGGGCTTCCGCCCCGTCCATAAGGCAAATCAGTCATATGAAAGCAAACGCAATTAAAGTTGTTAATTATTTCTTCGGGAACAATCCAGCTCCAATGAGGAAAAAATATATATTTAGGGTTTAGATGTTTTAAGTGATTATAAGTGAGCTCTTTTTTGTCAGTAATTAAATGCCAATTTCCATTATAAGCTGGCGTGCGTTTTTTATATTGGGCAATATTCCAGTCTTTAATTGTAGCTACAATGTAATTGTTCATATTAAATCGCTTATCGGTTTTAGAGACGCTATCTCATAGTCAAATTAATAGTTATTCAGCTTCAGGTAAATTGCTACTCTATGACTTTTAGCACTTCGTTGGTGACTCTTACAGTGCCTTTGCCATCACAAATATTAATACAATTTTTATGAACATCATTACTTAATTTTAACCTATTTTGCCAAAATTCAATTTCTTTAATTAACTTGTCTTCAATCTCTGCAATTGAAATAAAGCGGATCACTTCAGCTAATTGAAGCGCGTTAGCGATCTCTCGCTGATTGTCTGCTTGTACAATAACAACAGCAGGAAGGCCTAAAGCGCATCTTTCCCATGATGTTGTTCCAGCTGCACCAATCGCTATTGTTGCCGTTGACATAATTTCCGCAATATTACTCGGCGATATATGTAAAAAGACTTTTTTATGACATTGTGCAAAGTTAAACACTGATTTCACGTTTTTTGCTGTTTTATTTAGGATTACATTAATTCTTTCAAAGTATTTTAATTTGATTACTCGCGCTAATACTTGAAGAGTCAAATTGTCAGGATCTGTTCCTCCAAACATTATGAGTAAGGTGCGCTCTTTTTTTACAATTGATGCTTTTTGAAAATCTAAAAACTCAGGCCTTAATAAAGCAAAGCTTGAGCCAAGTAGGAGTTTTGTATGGTTATTTATCAGATGCGAGTATTTAACTGTTGGGCATTGGTAGGTTTGATCTAATAACAAGTCACAATTGTGTTTTCGGTTCGCTAGATCGTCAATAACCATAATTTTTTTGGTTATGCTTTTTACTTTATTATGCCAATGGTTATCAATAGCATAATGATCTATTACGATTAAATCGTAATTTTTCCCCGCTGTTAATTTTAGAAACTCTTCACAGTCATCATCTATGCTAGTACCCAGCCATGAGCTGTAGTTTTTTAAGTCGATGGTATTTTTTGGAGGAGCCATTCTAACAAGCTCAAACCCAGATTGGATTATATTTTCATTACTATTACCGGCGGCATCGCGACAGAAAAAAGTGATATTAACATTGGCATCCTTTCTAATTGCTGTCGCTAGTGTGAGGCAGCGCATCACATGGCCTGAACCAATATTTAAAGAAGCATCAACTCTAAAAGCGATGTTGAGTAATCGAGTCGGAGTTTCGGTATTACTTTTATTTATATTAATGCTCACCATCTAGAGCCTCTTTACGGATGTAAATGAAACATTTTTTATTTTCTATTGTTGTTTCTTTTTCACGCTTAAAGTTACAGGCTTCGAATAATTTAATAGATGCTATATTTTCAATTAAAATAATCGCAATAAATGTACTATTTTTATTTTTTTCTATTAGTTTTAGCGCTTGTTTTAACATTTTTCGACCGTAACCATAGCCTCTACTGCAAGGAGATAAATGCGTGTCTATTTCATATGTATTAAGATCTGTTTGATTAAATCTGACTTGTCCGATTGGTTTGTCGTCAATAGATGCAATATAAATTTTACTATTAAGAGACGCTAGTTGCTTATTAAACCAATTTAAGTGATTTTGTAGGGTAATTGGGGCGTCTTTTAATGCGCAGCTGCGAATAACAGGATCATTAGCCCACTGGTATAAAGTAGTACAATCACTTTGCTCGGCTTCCCTTAATGTTATCATTTTATTTTCTATCCTAAATTAGGTATTAAAACCGCAACTTTATAACGAGCGTAATAGGCCTAATCTATAAAGCGTTCAATATAAAATGCTTCAGCAAGTGGAGTGCCTATACACATGCCTCTAAATTTAGCGAGTGCTTGAATATTCTCAAGACTTCGAGTGTGTGGTGCTTCTCTCATTTCATCTTTATAAGCTGTAAGAGCTTTTATTTTTTTACTAAATACATGCTCGATATTGACAAAATAGTTCGGTTTGAATGCCTCGTAACGATGACTTGCCCATTCAGTGCTTGATAGTGTTTCGAAGCAAAATATTTGCTTTACTGATTGCATGGGTTGCGGCCTGCAAGCTGTTAAAACAGCTTCATAAGTTTTTCGATGATCAACATTTAAATCGCTATGATAATGGGTATACACGCGTGCAATTATATTTTTAGATAAAAATAGTTCGATGGCTTGCGCTATTTTTAAAAGTGGTATGGTATCGAATTCATTATCAGGAAAATCTAATGATGTTAGATTATTAGGTGAAACGCCTAAATGTTGGGCGGCATTTAAAAAGGCTGCTTGCCGGGTTTGAATCTCTGCTTCAGTATATTCTAGGCGCGAACTAACCCCATTAGAAAGTGTTAAAATATATACTTCATCACACTTTTCAATATGGTTCGCGATTGTGGCACCACAGCCGAGTGTCTCATCATCAGGATGGGCGACAATTACTGCTACTTTCATACTTACTATCCTCGATAAATTTAACTAAGAGAAGAGTTGTCTTACATTAGTTGTCATTTATCTAACTTTAAAAACTGGCTCTAAAAGATGTCCTTTAAAAACATCATATAAATTTTGTGTTTCTATTGTATTTTTTAAAATAAAAATAACTTCATCGTATGCATTAAGTAATTTTTCTATATCATCATGTGTATGGGCATAGCTAAGGTTATGACTACCACCAATTAAAATACCTCTAGAGCACATCTCTTGAATAAATAAAGATTTTAGCTCTAATGAGGAGTATTTTTGAGTGTCTTTAATAATAATAAAAGACCATGACGGATGACCTGCAGTGCTCAGCCAATCTTTTACTTTGTGTTTTTCTATTAATTTATTAAGCTCACAAATTAATTTTTCACCTAAAGTGTGAATATGTGTCAGTACTCTTTCTTGCTGCATTTTTTTTAATGTTGTTTTTGTAGCAATTAAAGACATGGTTTCGCCCGCAAAGGTACCGGAGAAGAAAATATCTTCCATCAATGACATTATTTTTTGTTTACCTACGACAGCTGAGATAGGGAATCCGTTTGCCATGCCTTTGCCAAAGGTTGCTAGGTCGGGTGTAATATTAAATAAGCCTTGAGCACCATGTAGATCGAACCGAAAACCGGTAATTGTTTCGTCAAAAATTAGTACAGAGCCATGTTTTTTACAAAGTGCTTGTACTCCTTGAAGAAATCCCGTTTCTGGAAAGGAGACATTCATTGGCTCCATAATTACAGCTGCAAGCTGTTCAGGGTATTCAGTAAAGAGCCTTTCTAATGAGCTAAGATCATTGTATGTAAACGCATGGGTAAGCGCTCTAACACATTCAGGGACACCTAAATTTCTGGTTGTTGAGCCAATATACCAATCTTGCCAACCATGATAACCACAGACAGCAACATGCTCTCTTTTTGTATAAGCTCTTGCTAGTCGAATAGCAGCAGATGTTGCATCACTGCCATTTTTACCAAAACGCACCATTTCAGCGCAAGGTATTAGCTTTGTGAGTTCTTCGGCGACTTCCATTTCTAATCTATGAGGAAGGGAGAAAGTGATCCCTGAGCTAAGCTGGTCTATAACAGCTTGATTTACATCAGCATCACAGTAGCCTAAAGAAACAGAAAGTAAGCCATTCACAAAGTCAATATACTCATTATTATCTGCATCCCACACTTTAGAACCGAAACCTCGTTCAATAAATAAAGGTGCTGCATTCTGTGGGAACGCAATTCTACTCTTACTAAAAGTTTGGGAACCTAGAGGAATGGTTTTTTCAGCTCTATGTAGCCACTCCGCTGAATTAGTGTAATTATTCATAGCCTTCTTCTTTATCTTTTTTTAATGATTTAACCATTCCCTCATTTCGAGCAATTTGGGGGTTTAATAAGTTCAGCTCTGGTTTATGTGATAACAATTCCAGTATATCTTGATAATTAAAATTAGGCTTTTTTACATATAAATTTTCATATATTGATGAAATCAACTCAAAGTCTTTGGGTTCGTCAACAGTCCATCTATAGGCAGACAGGTCTTGCTCACTTTGGATATTCTGTAACTTATACTTATCAGGGTGACTTGTTATATAAGGTGTTACGTGTTCTAACTCAGAAGGCTTTTCTGCATATTTATAAGCGTTGTGTAAGGCCTTCTTACTAATAACTTCAATATCGAGACCATCAGGGTATGTGGCTACTAAGCAGTTTGAAGTATAATCATTGTTGTTTTTTAAATGACTATTAATGACATAGTCCATGAGCTCAGGGTCAATCACTGGGCAGTCAGCTGTTATTCTAACGATAGCATCACAAGGGTAATTGAGTTCAGCATGAAAGTACCGGCTGAGAACATTGCTTAAACTTCCTCTAAAGCATAATAAATTATTCTCATTGCATAACTGTTCAATAATGTCGTCACTTTCATCAGTACTTGTGACAATAACTAGGTTGTCTACCAACTTGGCTCGTTGTACACGCTTAGCTTGTTGAATAAACATAGGTAAACCTTGGAGATTCTTTAAAACTTTATTAGGTAAGCGTGTTGATCCTGTCCTAGCTTGCATGAAAGCATTTATCATATTTTTAATCCTAGCGCTTAATTAACCAAGCCATTGCGATGGATTGATTAATGCTAAATTACTTGAAGCTAAAGAGGCTAAAACGTCATCCGAGGGGAGTGTAAGCTTTTTTGCGACGCAGTAGCTGTCTATTAATTGTGTTAACTGTTCTTGTGAGCAACACCCTATAATTGCATTTTCGATATGAGGGGCTTTTTGCGCAATAATTGCTAATGCGAAAGTTAGCCGATTGCAGCCTAATTCATTAATAACACAATTATACTGAGAAAACTCATTATTAAACTGTGAAAAATAAGCGTTATTTTGAATCATTGGCTCTAATAAAAGCCCTTGTAAAAATATCGAGCGAGCGTGAAGCTTTATATTTTTTTCTATTAGCTTATCGATGATTTCAGGTTGTATAAAACGTTGATCTAACCAATTTACAGGAGCTTGAACCAGATCTAAATTAAACCTTTCACTAAGTAATTCAAGCTCTTTAGGGTTATAAACAGAAACACCTATTCGCTTAACTATGCCTTTGGCTTTTAACTGCTCTAGCTGCGAAAAATAGTCTTCCCCTGAACTGCTTAAAAGCAACTCACAATTATGAAATAACACTGCATCAATTGACTCACAGTTCAGATTTTTTAAGCTTTTTTCTACCTGCGCGTGAATATTTTCACCTGATACTTTAGTAACAATAGATAAAGCTTGGCTTAAACCCGATTGACCAATATTACTCTCGCTACTACCATAAGCCGATGCCGTATCAACAACTGTTATACCAGCGTCTAGTGCGAGGCTGAGTATTCGTTTAACCTCATCAGTTTTAACCTGTCCGACAGTATTACTAATGCCATAATCTAAACCAAATTGGGCGGTTCCTAAAGCGATTTTCATAGCTGTTCGGCTAGTGTTTCTATTATGAAATTTTGTTCTGAATTAGTTAATTCAGGATGCAAAGGTATAGTGAGAGCGCAACTGTAATATTTTATTGCATTTGGAAAGTCATTTGCCTTAAAGCCAAGCTCTTTATAATAAGGTTGTATATGAATTGGAATATAATGCAAATGACTCGTTATGCCTCGCTCTCTTAAACTACAGATAAGAGACTCATGTTTTACAACTGCGTCACCAGACAAGGTTAAAATATATAAATGGTAACTAGAGTAGCTTTGTTGTGATTGAGTTAAATGATTAATAGGCAAGTCTTTTAATTTGCTAGAATAGACTTTAGCCAGCTGGTTGCGCTTTGTAACAAATTCATCGAGCTTTGAAAGCTGGCTAAGGCCTAATGCCGCTTGCAACTCAGTCATTCTATAATTAAAGCCGAGTTCAATTTGCTGATAGTACCAAGGGCCATGACTTGGTTCGGTCATTTCACTCGGGTTGTCTGTAATTCCATGGCTACGTAAACGCTCCATTCTTTTAGCAAGTTGTTTATTGTTTGTTACCGCCATGCCTCCTTCAGCTGAGGTGATTATCTTGACTGGATGAAAGCTAAATACGCAAATATCTGAAAACTCACAACTGCCCACTGGGCTGCCTAAATATTTTGCACCAATAGCATGTGAAGCATCTTCAATAACCTTAAAGCCATATTCAACTGCAAGTTGATATATAGCCTGCATATCACATGATTGACCTGCCAGGTGAACTGGGATGACGACCTTGGGTAAACGATTATTTTCTTTAGCAATAATAAGTTTTTTTTCTAACTCATTAGTGCACATATTCCCTGTTGCTACATCAATATCCACAAAATCTATTTGAGCACCACAGTAAAGTGCACAATTTGCAGAAGCAACGAACGAAATAGGGGAGGTCCATACAATATCGTCTTTCCCTACATTTAACGCTAAACATGCAATGTGCAATGCCGATGTGGCACTGTTTGTTGCACATGCATAGGTGCTGCCACAATATTTCGCAATGGCTTGCTCAAAAGCGGGGACTTTAGGGCCTTGCGTTAACCAGTCGGATTTTAAGACATCAACTACTGCGTCAATGTCTTGTTGAGAAATAGCTTGTTTGCCGTAAGGGATCATGGAGTAATAACTTTTAAACTAATGCTTCAATGTTGAAGGCTTCAATTTCTTCAATCGTCATGTAATGAGGGTTGTTTAAAGAGTTATATTCAAAGCCTTGCTGAACTTTTTTTCCCTTTTCATCAAGCGCATTTACTGTAAAGTCATTACTACGACTGCTAAATTTAATGCCTGGTGCAATAACAAAGTGATCGTTATATTCATAGGTTTCAAAACACAGATCGGCAGGGCACATAACCTCATGAAGTTTCTCGCCTGGGCGAATACCAATAATTTTAATAGGTAATTCAGGAGCCATTGCTTTTGCTAGGTCCGTAATGCGAATTGATGGAATCTTAGGTACGAAAATTTCACCACCCAACATGCGCGCGAAATTTGTTAAAACAAAATCAACGCCTTGTTGAAGGCTTATCCAAAAACGGGTCATTTCATCATGAGTGATAGGAATATGATCACGACCTTCATTAATAAACTTTTGGAAAATAGGCACAACTGAACCTCGCGAACATACTACATTACCGTAGCGCACCACTGAAAAAGTGGTTTTATGGCCGCCAGCAATATTGTTTGCCGCTACAAATAATTTATCTGAGGCCAATTTAGTAGCACCGTATAGATTAATAGGATTGGCTGCTTTATCCGTAGAGAGAGCTATGACTTTTTCAACGTTATTATCAAGTGCTGCATTAATGACGTTTTCTGCGCCATTTATGTTGGTTTTTATACATTCCATTGGGTTGTATTCAGCGGCAGGTACCTGCTTAAGGGCTGCAGCATGGATAACGTAATCAACGCCACGCATTGCGCGATTTAGTCGTTCTTTATCTCGAACATCGCCAATAAAGTAGCGCATACAAGGCTGATCAAAATCTTGCTGCATTTCAAACTGCTTTAGCTCGTCACGAGAAAAGATAATAATTTTTTTGGGGCTGTACCGTTCTAATAATGTTTTTACATACTTTTTACCGAACGATCCTGTTCCACCTGTTATTAAAACTACTTTTCCATCAAACATGTGATTTTCTCCACAGCTAACCAGCCTCATATTGCCAAATCTATTTTAAAAGTTAGATTTATACTTATTTACAGCTTTTTTATTTTTTTGATTACCAACTATTTTAACCGCTAATAGTTGCTTTTGATTATCTATTTTAACAGATAGCTGTTCTATTAGGTTAATTAAAAACTCAAGTTCAGTAGCTGAATAATGAGTTTTTTCTCTAGAAAGTGAGCTACTTATGTGAATATCAAGTTTATTATGAATATTCAGCGCTTGCTCAATATCCCAATCTTCTGAGTCAGCAATCAAACTTACTAGATCATTGCAATATGCTCTAGTCTCACTATCTTTTACTTGTGAGTTTGTAACCCGCTTTAAAGACATTATAGTTGTGGTTCTCTTTGTTCAAATGGAATTGCTTCCCAACCTGATTTTATTTCCTTGATCAAGGTAATTACTTCATCAATTTTTTCTATATCGTTCTCGAGGTTTGCGGTTAGTAAGCATCGCTGACAATAATCATATAAAGAGTCTAAGTTAGTTGATACTTCATTATTATGTTCAAAATTTAATACTTGCTGCAACGCACCAAGTAGCACAATACAATCAGAGATTGCGTTGCCTTTTTTTTCTAACTCTTTACGTTCAATAAACCCTTTAGCAGCAGAGAGTTTGCCAACAATATTCACAAACACGAGTTTGACTTGATCATAAGGCGTCATTTCTTTAACGCTGCTAACTGTAATTTGACGGTATTTATTGATTGATGCGTGCGCCATAGGTAATTCCTTAAATTTTAATTACATGTGTAGAACCTTAAGCAAGTTTAGTTCCAACATAAGTTTGACTATTACTTATCGGCCAAAACAGTCACACCTTTAAGTAATAATAGCAGTTTTTATGAGTTTCTTCTGTGTGAAATCGTATCATTACTAGTGGCAAAAATGTGTTAGGTAATTCATCCTAAGTGGGTAGTTCGTTATAAATAGTTAAAGAGTTATTAGTTATAAAGTATTGGCTTTTCTGGCGGTGTGTCTGTTTTTTGGCGTTAATGTCAAAAAATCGCCGCTATTACTTGCATCCAAATCCAACTGGCTTACAATTTGATTAATAAAACAAATTAGTGAAATAAATGGCTCGCTAAAAAATGATCTTAATTTTAGATAATAATAATAATCGCTCTATTGGATTATATGCATCCCTTACTTTTATTGGTGAGGCGGTACAGTTGCAAACAGAAGTTGACTTTGAGCAGGCATGTAGTCACTATCAAAACAAAGAATGTATTGTGGTGTTAGGGGCGCTGCAATCTTTAGATCATGAAAGTTTAATTAAACGCTATCCAACATTTCCTTTTTTACTGATTGGTGAAACGCTCAAACCGCTACTAAGTCTCGCCAATGTTGTTGGACTAATTTGTGAGCCATTTACTCATGAAGTTACCACTCAGTTACTACATGATTGTCAGCAATATCAGCGTATGCTGCCTCATGAGCATCAACATAATAAAGAAAAAAGCACCTTTGATGGCCTTGTAGGTGAAACCAAAGCCGTAAAAGATTTACGCTTTTTAATTACTCAAGTTGCTAAAACCGATGCCAACGTACTTATTTTAGGTGAGTCGGGCACGGGTAAAGAAGTGGTTGCTCGTAATGTGCATCTGCTTTCTAAGCGTAACAAAGGCCCATTTGTACCAGTAAACTGTGGGGCAATTCCTGCAGAGCTACTAGAAAGTGAACTATTTGGCCATGAAAAAGGTGCATTTACCGGGGCTATTTCAGCACGTAAAGGCCGGTTTGAATTGGCGCAAGGTGGCACGCTATTTTTAGATGAAATAGGGGATATGCCGCTGCAAATGCAGGTCAAGTTACTGCGAGTACTACAAGAGCGTAGCTATGAGCGCGTTGGCGGTACCAAAGCGATTCAAGCCGATGTACGTGTTATTGCTGCAACCCACCGTGATCTTGAAAGCATGATTGAAAAAGGCTCATTCCGAGAAGACTTATACTATCGCTTAAATGTTTTTCCTATTGAGAGTCCATCACTTGCTCAACGTGCAGAAGACATCCCTTTGCTACTTAAAGAGCTAATGCGCCGCGTAAATGAGCAAAGCGGTACTACGGCTAAGTTTACAGAGCGTGCTATTGAAAGTTTAAAAGAGCATTCTTGGCCAGGTAATATTCGTGAGCTCGCTAACTTAGTTGAGCGTATGGTTATTATGTTCCCAGACAAGGTGGTTGATGTTCCTGATTTACCTAATAAATACCGCTACATTGAAGTTGAAGCCTATGAGCCACAGTACCCAGAAGAACTGATGGAGCGTGATGCGTTTAATGATATTTTTAGTGGCGGATTCAGCGAAGACGAAATAGACCTCGAAGATGATTTTGCTCAAGCGGCACCCGGTTTATTGCCCGATGAAGGTATTGAGCTTAAGGAGTACTTAGCTGAGCTTGAAATTAACTTAATCACCCAGGCATTAGAGCGCTTTGATTACGTTGTTGCCCGTGCTGCTGAAGTACTAGGCGTAAGGCGAACCACACTGGTCGAAAAAATGAAAAAGTATAATCTTTCTAGGGATTGATTAAAACCGCTAATAAATTGAACTGTAGTTAATAAAGTTCTATGTTATTTTTAATTTTGGCTTTAAAACTTGATTTGCCTCCCATTAAATAGTGACAATTTAATGGTGTGCGGTGCTCTTTTTCTTATTGTACACTCCTAAGTTAATGAATAATCTAGCATGTGTTTTATGCAGGTAACGCTTTCTATACAAAGTAAAGTAAAATAAGGTTAAAAATGAACGAAGCAATCGATGGAAATAGAATGTATGGGTGGGCAAAGGAGCTATTTCCAATCAATCGAAGCCTTACAGGTGATGGTGTAAGAGAAACATTGAGATATATCAAACAGTTTGTACCGGAACTGGTTGCACATGAGGTTCCTTCAAATACTATCGCTTTTGACTGGAAGGTACCGCAAGAGTGGAAAGTAAATAACGCATACATAATTGATCCTAATGGTAATAAAATATGCGATTTTAAAGTTAATAACCTACATCTAATGGGTTACTCAGAGCCTGTTAATAAGACACTTTCTTTAAAAGAATTACAAGCCCACCTTTACAGTATAGAGGATATGCCTGACGCAATACCATATGTTACATCATACTATGAGCGTAATTGGGGATTTTGTCTTAGCCACTCTCAACGTTTATCTTTGACTGAAGGTAGTTACCAAGTTGTTATAGATACAAATTTATTCAATGGGCATTTAACGTATGGAGAGTTTGTTTTACCTGGAGAAACAGAAAATGAAATTTTGCTTTCTACATACATATGCCATCCTTCTTTAGCTAATAATGAATTATCTGGACCAGTTGTTTGTATGGCATTAATAGAGCAACTTAAATTAATGACTGACCGCAGATATACTTACAGAGTTTTATTTTTACCAGAAACCATAGGATCAATAGTTTATATTTCAAAACATTTAAAACGTTTGAAAAAGCATCTGAAAGCTGGATTCATTGTCACATGTGTCGGTGATGAAAGAGAGTACTCTTACCTAAGTTCACGCAACTCTCGTACTTTAGCCGACAGAGCAGCACTAAGTGCTTTAAAGAATTTAGTTGGTAGTTTTAAACAGTATTCTTTTCTTGAGCGCGGTAGTGATGAGCGTCAATTTTGCGCTCCTGGTGTTGATTTACCTGTATGTTCAATTATGCGGAGCAAATACGGGGAATATCCCGAATATCATACATCATTAGATGATCTTACATTAATTACACCTGCTGGATTAAGAGGTGCTGCAGATGTAATTGTTGGCGCTATTCAATTATTAGAAAAAAATAAAGTATATAAAGCAACTAATTTATGTGAGCCGCAACTTGGTAAAAGAGGATTGTATCCTAATACGAGCAATATGCAGCAAGATTATACTCAAGTAAAAATGCTCACTAATTTACTAGCTTATGCAGATGGAGGTAGTGATTTATTAGAGCTTGCTGATAAGATTCGAGCTAATATTTTTGAGCTTTTACCTTTAGTTGAATCTCTCGAAAAAGCTGGTTTAATCAAAGTTCAAGACTAAATAGGGTAGAAGGAGCGCATAAATGCGCTCTTTTGTTAGTTTAATTTAATTACAGCAACATACCAATTGTAAGCTAATCCGAACCAATCCATTTTTATTTCTGCGCATTCACAATATTGTGAAATATTTGAAAAGCAGCTCAAAAAATCATCTTTACCTTCAAAGCGACGCATGACTTGACCATTGCGAACTCCGAAGTAATCATTTTTAATTCTCACATACCCTTTTTCGAGCTCTTCACACGATTCGTAAATAAAAGCTGAAGCAGTTGGAACAGATACGATTAGATAGCCTTTTGGCTTTGTTACTCTTACGAATTCATCAATATGTTTTTGATAATCAAAACTTTCAGAACTCATATAATAACTACTATTCCAAGAGATTAAATAATCAAACATATTCGCTTCGAATGGGATTTCTTCGCAGCTACCTATTCGTAAGTCTAATTCTTGGCCTTTAAACTCCTTTCTTTCAGAGGCATTATTTACGATATCTTTTGTGATTTCTACCCCACTACTCAATAAACCAAGTCTATTAAAAAGAGGGAAATTACGGCCATCACCAAAACCTACATCTAAAATTTTCTTACCTTGAAAATTTTTATCTAGAAACTCTAACTTTGGAAATTGCCCTAAAAAAATTCTAATAACTGCTTCTGGTGGGTAGGCTATTTCTGTGTTTTCAGCATATATGCTATTCCATGATTTATCTCTATCATACTTCATTGTAGTATTATTACCTTTATATAGGGTTAGGTATAATGTTTAACACTTAAGATAACATTTCATAAATACGGTTTACAATATTTATAGGAATATCTAGCTGCCAAGGTTATTAATAGTGGCTTGTATTTTGCTTTATACTTGAAAGCTAGTAAAAACTTTAAGTATGGCAATGTTCATCGACTGGTCTTCGAGTAGAGGCAAAATAAGCGCACTTTTAAGTAGTGCTCCAATTATTAAAAGGTATTAGTGATGAAGTATCCAAAAATACTAGAATGCACTTTAAGAGATGGAAGTTATGAAATTGACTTTCAGTTTTCTAAAAATGATACAGTTAGTATTTGTAGTGCACTAGATTACTGTGGATTTGAGTTAATAGAAGTTGGTCATGGTGTCGGTCTAGGTGCTTCAGAAAGAGGTATAGGAGTTGCTCTTGAGACTGATGAAGTCTATATGAAAGCAGCGTCTGAGAGTGTAAAAAAAGGTAATTGGGGGATGTTTGCAATTCCGGGGATTGCAAATTTAGAACACCTTACGTTAGCTGAGTACCATGGAATGGATTTTGTTCGCTTAGGTTCTACAATATCTGATTTTAAAAAGTGTGAAAAATTTATAAGCTCTGCGAAAAATAAAAGTATGCTCACATACGTCAATTTCATGAAGTCGTATACTGTTTCGCCTAGCAAGCTGGCTAAGGCTGCAAAGGCTGCTTTTGAAATTGGGGCTGATGCTGTTTATGTAGTGGACTCAGCAGGCGGAATGCTACCACAAGAAGTAACGGAGTATGTTCAAGCAATACTTGCTGAATGCCCTAGTCTAACAGTTGGATTTCATGGGCATAATAATTTGGGGTTAGGTGTGGGAAACGCTCTTGCCGCTATCAATGCTGGTGCTGAAATTATTGATTCGTCGCTGCAAGGATTTGGGCGTAGTGCCGGTAATACAAGTACAGAACAAATTATAGGGTGCTTGGCTCGTATGGGATTGGAGGGAAAAATAGATCCAATACAAGTAATGGATTTAGGTGAAGAACTCATAAAACCTTTGATTAATAAAAATGGTCTTTCATCTATTGACACTATATCAGGGATGTCATTATTCCATTCTAGTTATATGCCTATAATTTTTGAAATGTCACAAAAATATAAAGTTGATCCAAGGCATTTAATTATTTCTGTTTGTAAAGAAGATACTTGCAATGCACCTGAAGAAATGGTTGAAAGGCATGCAATTGAGCTGTTAAAAATACAAAAGGCAAAAGGGCATTGGAAGCCGAGTTATAAAAATTACCACGTGAATGAGCAAGTAATTCTATGATAAAAGAACTATTTAAGTCAGCAGAGCAACACTCTTTTGCAATAATACAAGGTACTCAAAAGATTACTTATTTAAATTTTGAGAGTCAGGTAATGTTTTATATGAATCAGTTAACTAAAGCTGGTGTAAGTCAAGGTGATAAAGTAGCTCTAGAGCTCGAAGATAAATTGGAGTTTTTTGTAATTCTTGTTTCATTGTTCACATTAGGTGCAAAGGTCTTACCATTATCAGCTAACTACAATGAATGTTATAAATGCACATTGCTGGACATCTTTAACCCTGACAAAGTAATTAACAATGTTGGCGAATTTGAAGAATACATACCCGAAAAAAAAACGAATAGCTTTATCTATAAGGATAGTTCGAATAATGCTCAGGTTATTACCTTTACTTCAGGGACTACAGGTACACCAAAAGCGGTATGCCACGACTTAAAAAGCTTACTTGTTTGCGCTGAAGCGTTTAACAAACATAATGAAATCGGTTGTGAAGTTAAGATGTTGCATGTAATGCCTTGTTTTTACATGGCTGGTATTCTTAACACTTTTTTATGTCCATTAATAGCTGGTGGATGTGTCATTTTAAGTACAACCTTCTCGGCTAGTAATGCCGCAACTATCTTTAAGAATTTTGCTAAATATAGAGCAAATGCTATTTGGCTAAGCCCTTCAATGTTAGCCCTTTCATCTAAAATGACAACCGATAGAGATGCTATAGGCTGGGTAAGTGATTGCGCAGCAAAGATATTTATCGGTACTGCGCCTCTTATGCAAAATACAAAAAAAGAGTTTGAGCATAAATTTGCACATGAAGTTTTAGAAAGTTATGGCACAAGTGAGCAGTTGTTTATATCTTGTGCGAAAGTCGGTGAAGGGCATTTGGACGGAGTTGGTCGGTGTCTGGATCTTGTATATGTAACTTTTTCTGATTCGAACGAAATACTAGTTGATTCTCCTTGGGAGATGCTTGGCTACTTAAACGCTGACTCAGAATGCCCTGCTACAGGTGATATTGGAAAGTCATCATCAGGGGTTTTAAGCATAACTGGACGTAAAAAAGATATTATTATTAAAGGTGGAATTAATATAAGTTCGAGGTATATAGAGGATGTTAGTTTGAAGTATGCTGGTATTATGGATGCTGCAGTAGTTGCAAAGCCCCATGATTTTTGGGGTGAAGTGCCAATATTATTTCTTTTATCAGAGCATGATTTAAATATTAAATCTATAAAGGCGTGGTTGGGTACCTTGTTACCTTCAGAGTTTCTTCCTGAAAAAATAATTGTTTTGAAAAGCTTTCCTACTTCAGTCACGGGAAAAGTAATGAAAGCAAAGCTAATCGAAAAGTACTTAATATGATTATTGGATTCTCCCATCTTACTTGGAATTCAGCTTTTGTTGAGCGAGATATCTCTAAATTTAAAGAGTTAGGATATGAATCGGTATTTGATGAAAAAGAGTTAGAGAATAACTATTCAAAAAAGGATTTACTTGCTTCCTATTCTGCGAAACATGATATTAAATTACTTAAACGAAGTGATTCATATGACATTGAGATTATTAATCACCATAGTAAAAACATGAATGTACAAAATCGTTTATTTTACAGTGACTCAATGATGACTATTTTGATACCATCAGGTTGTTTTGCAAAGGAAATTGATTTTTGGTGTGGGCTAGGTTTCAAAGAAAGTGGAAATTGCCTAAGGTTATCTAGACCTGTAAAAACATGGAACCTCGATATCTCTTTTGTTTCAACGGAACAAGATCTTGTAGAACAAAAACTGGATCTTCAAGGCTTTACATCAATTGCATTTATAGTAAAAGATTTAGCTCTGTTTAAGAGTAAACTAAAAAATAAAGTAATTTGGATTTCTGAGATATTTACTCTTGAAGTTAATGAACAGAAGATGGATATACTCCTATTTAAAACTCCCTCAGGGGTAATAATAGAACTCATCGAGGTATTAAAATGAAAATAACAGATTTAACAATGTTGCTTGAAGAGGGGATGCAAACATTTGCAGCTCATTGGCACCCCTTTTTTGAATCAACTCAGTTAGGACGACACGGAATTGAAAATAGAGAAACGCGAAAAATTGTATTAGGTACACACACTGGAACTCACATAGATGCCCCAAGGCACTTTATTGCTGATGGTGAAACAATTGAAAATATACCATTAGCTCAATTAAATGGGCCTGCACGGGTTATTGACTTTTCGAATCTTGCAGATAAACATGAAATTACTAAAGATGAGTTGATATTAGCTTTAGGTTCCCAGTGTCCGGTTCGCCTAGTTGCCAGGTTTGACTGGGATTTAAAATTAAACACTAATGAATACTACACAGACCATGCCTTTTTTTCTGAGGATGCTTGCCAATGGCTGGTAGATAATGGGTGTAAGCTTATCGCCCTAGATACCCCTCAGCCTGACAACCCTTTAAATGGAAGAGGGGCAGAAAAGGATGCACCTAACCATAAAATACTGCTTGGTGCAGGTGTTGTTATCGTTGAATATTTAATTAATATTCGTTCGATTGAGAGCGAAGAATTTACGCTTATCGTCGCACCCTTAAAAATTAAAGGTGGCGATGGGGCTCCAGTTAGGTGTTTTGCAATTGAGTAAGAGTAATGAAATGCTAGTAAAAGAAAAGCTAGTGCAGTGGTTTGTTTCCAAAAGCCAGATGGAAAATATTGATACAACGTTAAATTATTTTGAATCCGGTTATATTGATTCATTTGACGTGCTGATGTTAATAGAGTTCTGTGAATCAAGCTTCAATGTAGTGCTTCATGAGATACATTTTGAAGATAGAAGGTTCTCTTCAATTGATGGGTTGGTTGATATTTTAAACGATTTACAGGTGCAATGAATTGCAAAACTATCATTATAGTAGGACTGATTTTGAGTTGGCTTTACAATCTGTAGGGATTTGTAAAGGTGATACTGTTTTTTGTCATAGTAATGTTGGTTACCTAGGTTACCCGGAAGGAGTTACTTCCAAGCAGCAATCCTTAGAGTTAATACTTAGTACTTTTTTAAATTTACTAGGAAGCCAAGGTACCTTAGTGGTACCTACCTTTACTTATTCATTTGGTAAAGGAGAGAATTTTAATGTCAATGATACAGCGTCTGACTGTGGTATGTTCTCAGAATATATTAGGACTAATCCATTGTCAGTGCGAAGCAATGACCCTTCTGTATCTGTTTCTGCTATTGGAAAGTATGCTAGTTTCTTAACAAATAAAGTATCTGAAAATGCCTATGATGAGGGAAGCGCTTTTTCACGACTCGTTCAATTAAAGGCTAAGGTGCTTAACATTAACTTTGATGCAGGCAGTACGTTATTACATTTTTTTGAAAGAGTACATAATGTATCTTATAGGTTTGACAAAACATTTTATGGTAAAAAGTTTGATGGCAAATGCTATATTCCATGCAAATCAACCTTATGGGTTCGAGATTTAAACATAGAGGGGTCTCAGGCGAGTTTCGAGCGCTTTAACCGTTATGCCAGTGATAAAGGTATTTATAAAAGGGCTAAGGTAGGTCGAGGTGGAATTGGCTGTATTTCTGTCGAAGATATGAACAAGGCATTCTCAGAGTTATATGAGAAAGACCCTTGGTTTTTAACAGATAAACACATTTAATTTTTTAAAGATAATGGAGTTTTTTCGAACATTTAAGAATATAAGTGTTAGATTAATTATGAAATGAATCAATAAAAAGTATGAAAACAGCACAATGTAACGCTTTTAACTAGACTTAATTGGCATCGTTCAGGCTAACTAAATCTATTTTAATTACTAACCTATGAGTACTGCGCGATAACTTCTTCCTTCCTAAAACAATCATTACTATGAGCGTTAACCATTCCACAGGCCTGCATGTAAGCATACACTGTGGTTGGGCCTAAAAATTTAAAACCACGCTTTTTTAAATCCTTCGCAAATAACGTCGATGCCTCAGTAACTGCAGGGTAGTCGGCCAGTGTTTCTAAATCATTTACCTGAGGTTTATTACCAACAAACCGCCATTGATAATCACTAAAACTGCCAAATTCTTTTTGAATTGCAATAAAGCATTTCGCGTTATTAATTGTTGCGACAATTTTTAAGCGGTTGCGAACTATGCCCGCATTTTGCATTAATTTTTCTATATCGTGTTCAGTAAAGGCCGCTACTTTGTGTACATCAAAGTTGGCGAAGGCATTTTTATAATTCTCACGCTTTTTTAATATTGTATACCAGCTGAGTCCTGCTTGTGCCGATTCTAATGTTAAAAACTCAAAAAGTAGTTGATCCTCATACACTGGGACGCCCCATTCATGATCATGATAATCCACATAGTCAGGTTTTGTTGTATCTAACCATGGGCAACGGCACTGAATCTCTTTATTCATGCATTTTCCTTTGCGCGTCATTTTTACGACACGTATTTTTACGGTTTAATCTATTGAATTTACTGGTAAATAATTTTGGTACATATTGTGCATTGGCTACTGTGTCTACATTATTTTAGAGAGTTGATTATGGCCCTTGCAAGTGTGCTAAAACCCCAGTTTATTTCTGCTAACCAGTATAACCCATGTTTACTGCAAGAGGAGTATGTTGGTGAGTTGAGTGATTTGCGTCAACAGGCAAGTTGGCTTTCTCATTTAGTTGATACTATGCCTGCGGGCGTGATTGTACTCGATGGTAAAGGAATGATCGCGAAGGCGAATCAAATTGCTATCGATATGCTCGGTGAACCATTAGAGGGTGAGAAGTGGTTTAGTGTTATTCAGCGCTCATTTCGTCCTCATCAAGATGATGGTCATGAAGTGTCTTTAAAAGATGGACGCTTAATAAAACTCGATATTACCGCACTTGCGCCAGAACCTGGGCAACTTATATTAATGACCGATTTGACCGAAACCCGACGCTTACAAAAGCGAGTCGCGCATATGCAGCGTTTAAGTGCGTTAGGTAAAATGGTGGCATCTTTGGCCCATCAAGTACGCACACCGTTATCAGCAGCTATGTTGTATGCTGCCAATTTAGGCTCAAAGCGCTTACCCGAAGCATCACGCGGCAGTTTTCACACAAAATTAATGTCTCGCTTGAAAGATCTAGAAACCCAAGTAAACGACATGCTGCTATTTGCTAAAAGTGGTGATCAGCAGGTGGTTGAGCAAGTGTCGATGCAGCAGTTACTCAGTGAAGTTAAAGCCGGTGCCGATGCCATGGTAGCGCTCAATGATAGCGAATTAAATGTGAGCTTACCTGAACCCGATATAGAAATTATGGGTAATAAAACCGCACTAGCAAGCGCTATTCAAAACCTTATTCACAACAGTATTCAAGTGATTGGCAGTGGCGCGCAGGTTCACCTTAGCGCCCAGCGTGACAAACAAGACTCTGACTTTGTACGCATTAGCGTGAGTGACAATGGTCCAGGCATTGACTTAGTCCAGAGCGAGAAAATATTTGAACCTTTTTATACCACTAAAAGCCAAGGTACAGGCTTAGGGCTTGCCGTTGTTAGTTCGGTAGCCAGTGCGCATCAGGGAAGGGTGGAGGCAAACAACAACCCACACGGGGGAGCAATTTTTAGTATGTTGCTGCCTATTAGTGTCACATCTAAATTAGGGGAGTCACATGAGTAACACTATTTTAGTTGTAGAAGATGACGCCGGACTTCGTGAAGCATTAATTGATACTTTAGAAATGTCGGGCATCGCTTGCACGGCAGCCAATAGTGCAGAGCAAGCGATGTTGTTATTAAAAAAAGACGTATTTTCACTGGTGGTCAGTGATGTACAAATGGGCGAAATGAGTGGCTTAGATTTATTACGCAGTATTAAATTAAATCACCCTGATTTACCCGTTTTAATGATGACGGCCTATGCCACTATTGATGATGCGGTTGAAGCCATGCGCCTAGGCGCGATTGATTATATGGCTAAGCCATTTGCACCAGAAGTGCTATTGAACATGGTGAGCCGTTACTTACCTGAAAAGGAAAAAGAAACAGACGGTCCTATTGTTGCCGACCCTAGTAGTATTCAATTACTTGAACTTGCAGGTAAAGTTGCTCGTTCAGATGCCAGTGTAATGGTACTTGGGCCAAGTGGCTCAGGTAAAGAAGTGCTGGCACGGTATATTCATGACAAGTCAAAACGCTGCAATGAACCATTTGTAGCAATTAACTGTGCTGCTATTCCTGAAAACATGCTTGAAGCTACTTTGTTTGGCTACGAAAAAGGCGCGTTTACTGGTGCGATTCAGGCCTGCCCGGGTAAGTTTGAACAAGCACAGGGTGGGACTATCTTACTTGATGAAATCACCGAAATGGATTTAGGCTTACAAGCTAAACTACTGCGGGTATTACAAGAACGCGAAGTTGAGCGTTTAGGCGGTCGGAAAACTATTTCGCTAGATGTACGTGTGCTTGCAACCAGTAACCGCGAATTAAAAGAGGCCGTTGCTGAAAATCAGTTCCGCGAAGATTTATATTATCGACTCAATGTGTTTCCTTTACTGTGGCGACCTCTGTGTGAGCGTCCTGGCGACATTATTGTACTGGCTAAGCATTTAATTGAACGTCACTTAAGTAAAAGCAAAGAGCCAATGGCGTATCTAGATACAAGCGCAGAACAAAAGCTACTTAGCCATAGCTGGCCGGGTAACGTTCGAGAGCTGGATAACGTTATTCAACGTGCTTTAATTTTACGCAGTGGCAGTACTATTGATGAGCATGCAATTTTTATCGAAAATTTAACCCCAACTCAGTTTGTGGTTGAAACAACGTCAGTGCCTGAGCCTATAAACAATAGTCTCAGTAACGCTTATTATGATGAAAAAACAATGCCCGAAGATGAGCAAAAAAATGATTTGCTCGCCTTAGACACGGGGAGTTATAAAGATGAGCTTAAAGATAAAGAGCATCGCATAATTCTAGAAACCTTGGCGCGTTGCCAAGGGAAACGTAAAGAAGTAGCCGAAACCTTAGGTATAAGTCCACGTACTTTGCGTTACAAATTAGCGCAAATGCGCGATTTAGGTATTTCCCTCCCTGCATAACCTCAACAGCTCTAAAACTAAGTAACTGATTTTAGGGCTGTCAAAACTCTGACTACGCAAATAAACATAGTAAACCATTGTTCTAGTTGAATTTTATTTTTGGCATGTTTTGTGCTTTATTCTATTTAAGAGTTTACTGCATTATCAGAGACAATTATGAAAATTCAAAACAGTGCTTTATTTCAAGAAATGCAATCTATGGCTTCAGAAGCCACGCGTAGTAACCAAGTTAATAACTTGCCAACGCAAGTGCAATCAACGTCTACAGCACAATTTGGTGATATGTTGAGTAATGCACTTAATACAGTGCATGAGCTTCAGCAAGACACAGGACAAAAAAGAAAAGCAGTTGAGATGGGCGACAGAAGCGTATCGCTTGCTGAGGCGATGATTGCCTCGCAAAAGTCTTCTGTGGCATTTGAAGCTACGGTACAGGTTCGTAATAAGCTTGTTGAATCTTACAAAGAAATTATGAACATGCCTGTTTAACTAGGTAGTGGAGAATTATTGTGGCGCAATCTAATCAATCAACAGATCTGGCACTTGCTGATGGCATGATGGAGCAAAGTGAAACTGAAGATCAACAAGAGCAAAAATCGGGCTATTTCAGCGCCCTAGGTGGTGTTGATGTTTTACGTCAAATTACCCTGATTGTTGCATTGGCCATTTGTTTGGCTATTGCTATCTTCGTGATTATCTGGGCTCGTCAGCCAGATATGCGCCCATTAGGTAAAATGCAAACTCAAGAGTTAATTGAAACACTCGACTTTTTAGATGCGCAAAAAATTGACTATGAACTTGATGGTAATGTGGTGTCGGTTGATGAAACCGAGTATCAAAATATTAAGTTACTGATGACACGTGAAGGTTTAGATCAAGGGCCAACATCAGGTAGCGATATTATTATGCAAGACATGGGGTTTGGAGTAAGCCAACGTTTAGAACGTGAGCGCCTTAAACATGGTCGCGAGCAACAGCTTGCCCGTACTATTGAAGAGCTAAACAACGTTACTCGCGCCAAAGTACTATTAGCTATTCCAAAAGAAAATGTATTTGCTCGTCGAGAGAAAAAACCCTCAGCAACAGTAGTACTAACGCTTAAGCGTGGTCGCTCATTAGATAGCGAAGAAGTTGACTCAGTAGTTGATATGATTGCTTCAGCGGTGCAAGGCCTTGAGCCTTCTCGCGTAACGGTGACCGATCAAAACGGTCGCTTACTAAATTCAGGTTCGCAAACCTCTTTGGCTGCACGCTCTCGTAAAGAATACGACCTAGAGCGTAAACGTGAGCAAGAATACCTAGAAAAAATTGACAGCATTTTAATTCCCGTCGTTGGTTTGGGTAATTACACCGCCCAAGTAGATTTAAGCATGGACTTTAGTGCAGTAGAAGAAACACAAAAACGTTACAACCCAGATTTACCGGCAGTAAGAAGTGAAACCACTTTCGAAGAAAATAATATCGGTGGTTTAGCGGTAGGTATTCCTGGTGCACTTACTAATCAGCCTCCGGTTAACTCAACGATACCTGAAGATGCAATGGCTGGCGGTGCAGGCACTGCAACCTCACCAAGTCGTACTCACAAAGAAGCTACCCGTAACTATGAACTTGATACCACTATTTCTCATAAACGTCAGCAAACGGGTGTGATCCGCAGAATTAGTGTGTCTGTAGCGGTCGATTACTTACCCACGGTAGGTGAAAACGGTGAAACAACCATGACACCACGCTCGGTAGAAGCTTTGTCAAATATTCGTCGCTTGTTACAAGGTGGCGTAGGCTTTGATATGCAACGTGGCGATGCACTTGAAGTAGTGACCGTGCCATTTGTTCGTGAAGACTCAGCGCTTGATTTCGAATTGCCTTTATGGGAGCAAGACTGGTTTATGAAAATGATGCGCTTAGTATTGGGTGCGCTGGTTATTATTGTACTGATTTTAGCTGTAGTTAAGCCTATGCTTAAGCGATTAATTTACCCAGATAATACACTTGAAGAATATGATGAAGACTCTCTTAGTTCAGGTGTTGATCTTGGTGACAGCACATTAGATATGCTAAATAATGACTTTGATTCTGCTTCAGTTGGCTTCTCAAGCGATGGTACACTACAGTTACCAGACCTACATGGCGACGAAGACTTATTGAAAGCGGTTCGTGCCCTTGTAGCCAATGAACCAGAACTATCATCACAAGTAGTGAAAGCGTGGTTAACAGAAGATGACTGATCAAGAACAAAAACAACTACCACCGGCGTTTGATGTTGATAAGCTCGATGGTGTAGATAAAGCGGCGATATTATTGCTAAGTTTATCTGAAGAAGATGCAGCGCAAATCCTAAAGCACTTAGAGCCAAAGCAAGTGCAAAAGGTAGGTATGGCCATGGCGGCAATCGATGATTTGTCGCAAGCTAAAATCAGCGCAGTGCACAACTTGTTTATCGAACAAATTCAAAGCTTTAGTACGATAGGTTTTCAGTCTGAAGATTTTATCAAAAAAGCACTTACTGCTGCATTAGGTGAAGATAAAGCTGCCAGCTTGATAGACCAAATTGTTATGGGCTCAGGCGCCAAAGGGCTTGATTCATTAAAATGGATGGACTCAAAGCAGGTAGCGAATATTATTCGTAATGAGCATCCACAAATTCAAACAATTGTGCTTTCTTATTTAGAGCCGGAACAATCTGCTGAGATTTTAGCGCAATTTCCTGAAAAAGTGCGCTTAGATTTAACCATGCGTATTGCCAATTTAGAAGAAGTTCAACCAGCGGCTTTACAAGAATTAAACGAAATTATGGAAAAACAATTCGCTGGTCAAGCGGGTGCACAAGCTGCGAAGATGGGTGGCTTAAAAGCGGCTGCAGATATTATGAACTACCTCGATACCAATGTTGAAGGGCAGTTAATGGATTCTATCCGTGAGCATGACGAAGAAATGTCGCAACAAATTCAAGACTTAATGTTTGTCTTCGAAAACTTAATGGATGTAGAGGATCGAGGTATTCAAGCAATTTTACGTGAAGTGCCTCAAGATGTTCTGATGAAAGCCATTAAAGGCACTGACGAAGCGCTTAAAGAGAAGATTTTGGGTAACATGTCAAAACGTGCAGCAGAAATGCTTGCTGATGACTTAGAAGCTATGGCACCAGTGCGTATTAGTGAAGTAGAAGCAGCACAAAAAGAAATACTGTCAACAGCTCGTCGTCTATCAGATTCAGGTGAAATTATGCTTGGTGGTGGCGGTGGTGAGGAGTTCTTATAATTTATGAGTAACTCAAAAGGTCGCCCGTTACACGCTGATGAAGCTGATGAGCTATTAAAAAATTGGCCAATTCCAGATGTTGCGCCAGATGAGCGAAGTTTTGGCAATCGTTCGACCGCTTTTGGTACGCCATTGGCAGAGCTATACCATAAAGAAATGGCCAAAGAGCAAGATGAAGAGCCCGAAGAACAAGAATTACCTTCTCTTACTATGGTGGAGCTTGAGCGCATTCGCCAAGATGCGTATGAGGAAGGTCTTAAGCAAGGACACGAGCAAGGCTATATAGATGGTTTTGATAAAGGCGTAACTGAGGGAAAAGAAGCTGGTTACAAAGAAGGTGTTGAGCTGGGTAAAACCCAAGGTCAAGAAGAGGTTAAACCTTTGATGGATGAACAGTTAACTCACTTACGCAGCTTGTTAGATAGTTTATCTGATCCACTTAAAAAAGTGGATGAGCAAGCAGAAAAGCAGTTAGTCCAGTTAGCTACTATGCTCAGTGAAGCAATCATTTATCAAGAGATAAAAACTTCGCCTGATATTATCTTACATACCTTGAAAAAAAGCATTGATGCATTGAATGCAGAGCAACAGAAAGTTAAAATTCATCTTCACCCAGAAGACCTAACACTTATAAAAACCAGTTATGGCGAGCAAGCTATTGAAGATAATCATTGGCAGTTAATTCCAGAGCCTACATTGGAGCGCGGCGGTTGTGAAGTTAAGACAACACTATCGTCTTTAGATATGACCTTGAAAACTCGTGTCAAAGAAACATTGGATAGTTTTTTGCATAATAGTGGTATCTAACTTTTTATTGGCGTGCAATGTCTGTGAGCGATACTTCATTAAGCGAACGCTTATCTCAATACCAACAACATATTAAAACCCCTGCCCCTGCGGTTGCGGGTGTTTTAACCCGTGTGGTTGGTTTAACACTTGAAGCAAAAGGCCTGCGAGCTCCAGTAGGCAGCCAATGTAAAATTGAAACCATGAGCGGCTTTGTTGATGCCGAGATTGTTGGTTTTAATGATCAAACCTTATATTTAATGCCCAATGATCATATCTCAGGTGTACTTCCTGGTGCCCGAGTTATTCCTCAAGTTAATAACACTGGTTTACCTGTTGGTATGAGTTTACTTGGCCGAGTTGTCGACGGTTTAGGGCGACCTTTAGATGGGCTAGGGAAAATAAACGCAGAACACACACTTAAATTCGCTCAAAACGCAATAAACCCACTGGCAAGACGCCCCATTAGTAAACCCATGGATGTGGGAGTACGCGCTATTAACTCAGTAATTACCGTAGGCCAAGGTCAGCGTATGGGCTTATTTGCAGGCTCCGGTGTGGGTAAATCTGTACTATTGGGCATGATGACTCGAGGCAGTGAAGCCGATGTAATTGTAGTGGGTTTAGTCGGTGAGCGTGGCCGAGAAGTAAAAGAATTTATTGAAGAAATACTGGGTGTTGAAGGACGTAAACGCTCAGTTGTTGTGGCAGCGCCTGCTGATGCTTCGCCATTAATGCGATTAAAGGGCTGTGAGAGTGCAGTCACCATTGCAGAGTACTTTCGAGATCAAGGGCTAAACGTATTGTTACTGCTTGACTCGGTAACGCGTTATGCCATGGCACAGCGTGAAATAGCACTGGCTGTTGGTGAGCCTCCTGCAACCAAAGGTTATCCGCCTTCAGTATTTGCTAAATTACCCGCATTAGTGGAACGTGCTGGTAATGGCGGAGAAGGACAAGGCTCTATTACCGCCTTTTTTACTGTACTGAGTGAAGGTGATGACATGCAAGACCCGATAGCCGATGCCGCACGTGCCATACTTGATGGGCATATTGTTTTATCGCGTGATTTAGCCGACAGCGGTCATTACCCTGCTATTGATATAGAAAAGTCTATTTCTCGAGTGATGCCACAAGTGGTTTCAGAGCCACATATGCAGCAAGCTCGGGTACTTAAACAAGTATATTCTATGTATCAACAGAACAAAGATATGATCACCTTGGGTGCTTATCAAAAAGGCAGTGACCAAATGCTTGATCAGGCAATAAACATGATGCCAAGAGTGAACGCATTTTTACAGCAAGGCATGCGTGACGTGATTAGTTATGATGATGGCCTACAAGGGCTCGCACAATTATTAGGACAAGCATAATGGCAAAAAATAAACTACATTTGCTGCTTAAGCTTGAAAATGAAAAAGAAGAAACATTACGCATGAGCTACTTGCAAGCAAATCAAAACTTGCAGCTAAATCAGCAAAAGCTTCAAGGCTTAAATGACTTTCGACTTGAATATACTCAGCAACTTCATATTAAAGGGCAGTCGGGCTTATCAAGTGCCGGGTTTAGCCAGTATCACGCATTCATAGCTAAGATTGAAGAGGCGACTCGCCAACAAGCGAGTACCGTTAATACTGCAAAACAAGTCGTGAGCCAGCGTAAAACGTTATGGTTAAAACAACAAGTTAAAGCGAAAGCGGTTGCTAAGCTAATTGAAAAGCAACAGTTAAAAGCGGATATGCTGGTGGCTAAGAATGAACAAAAAATGTTAGATGAGTTTTCTTCTAATCAATTTTATCAAAGAAATAAAGCACTGTAAGGTAGGCATACTAATTGCTTATGTTCTATAAGAGCAATGTTTTTTAGGATTGTGCGGTGGGCTGTTGCCGCTTTTATTAGGTGATTTATGGCGATGAATGATATTTCAATGTTGGCGGTATCTGAGCAAGACTCATACCTAGTTAATAAAGACAGTGATAAAGTAAAATTAGATAGCAGTAATGATGCTGGCTTTTTTGACCAACTAGCACTTGCTAACCAAGCTTCTGATACACAAAATGCAGAGGTTAAGGCGCCAAAAAAACAACCATCAGATGAACCATCCGATCCAAAAGAGCAAACTAGCGAAGAGAAGCCTTTGAGCGGTGAGGATATGCTGGCGCAAATTAATGCGGCACAGGTAATCGACACCTCAGTAAAAAATAACTCTCATGGCGGCGCAGAGTTAATAGACAAAAATGGTGTCAAAATAAACATTAAGCCTGAAGATAAGCTTGCACCTATTGTTATTAATTTGCCAAGTGATGAAATTGTTGATGATGCAGCTATTTTACAAGCACAAAATGTTGCAGGTGCTGCATCAGCGAGCAAAACTGCTGTTGAGTCTCCACAGCTTGGAACTAAATCGATAGCGACAGCTGCCACAGCCGGAGAATCTGAGACGGTTAAAAATGAGCAAGCGGTTGCAAAACCATCAGATAAGCCGACTGATTTTACAGGTACTAAAGCATCGATAGACGCCTCTGTTTTAGCGCTGTTGTCAAAAGATGATAATGCAATAAAAGCTGATAAACTCTTAGCAAATTTAACGCCTGCTCAACAAGGTGAACTTGCTACTGAGCTTGATGCGATGAGCAAACCTATTAATAAAGACAATGTAGCGGATTTAAAGCAGTTACTCAGTAAGTATGTTAGCGAAAGCGAGAAACCGCAAACTCCTCAACAAGCCATTAATGCACAAATAAGTACGCTAACGACCCCAGAAAAACAGGCATTGCTTAATCAGTTGCAGGGATACATTAAAAGCGAGCCTATACCTACTAAAGAACTTACCTTATTAAAAGGGGTTATCAGTGATTTAGAAACTGCTATCAACGCAGACACTTTGTCTAGTGCCAAAGATAAGCCGTTGTTTGCTAATAATACGTTGATAGCAGGCGTTACACCTAAAACACAACAAGGTACAGAGTCGGCTAATGTAAAACCTGAGCTAAAATCAGAAAGCTCTAAATCGATAGCCGAAACGCCTGAGGAGCTTACTAAACAGCTTGATGTACTACAAAAAGAGAGTATGCGCGCCACTAACGCAGAACAAATGCCACCGCGTGCTGCACAGATTTTTTCTCAAATCATTAATATATTCGATAAATCGTCGCTTAATACTATCGCTAAATACGATACTTTAGGCTACGAGCAAGCTATTATTGAAGCGCAAAGTTTACAGGCTGGGCAGTTACAAAGCACTGCGCAAGCTAAACAGGTGAGCATTGATCCTGCCACCTTACAGGCATTAAATATTATTAAAAGTGATGCCGCAAAAATGCTACAAGAGCGCGTTACTTCAATGTTAAGCATTAATAACAAAGAAGCTGAAATTCGTTTAGATCCACCTGAAATGGGCAGTATGCAAATTCGTATTCGAAGTGATGCGGAGCAAGCACAAATAAACTTTGTAGTGCAAAATCAGCAAGCCAAAGAAGCGCTGGAGCAATCATTACCTAGGCTTAGAGAATTATTAATGCAACAGGGTTTAGAACTAGGTGAAAGCAGCATTTCTTATGGTGGTTCATCTCCAGAACAAAACGAGCAACAAGAAAGTCAGCCACAAGGTCAAATGGCTAATAATAGCTCTTCAGATGAGACAAATAGTGAGCAACCAGATAAGCAAACACATAGTTCTGGACAACAAACGTCATCATCAATAGATTACTATGCCTAAGTCCTGCTATTATAATAGTTAAAACAAGCAAATACCTTTGCGAATAAAGGAAATACAATGGCTGAAGATACTAATTTAGAAATAGAAGAAGTCAGTAAAAATAAAAGCAAACTCATTATAATTATAGCCGCTGTATTAGTTATTGTTGGCGGTGCAGCTGGTTACTTTTTACTATCGGGTGATGATGAGCCCGTAGAAACTTTAACAGATGATGCCGCCAGTGGTGAAGTAGCCGCAGAATCATCAAGCTCCTCGGCAACGGTCGGCAGTGCGCTATATGTTGCTATGCCAAGACCTTTTATATTTAATGTTCCAGGGGCGAGTCGCGATAGAATTGTACAAATTAAAGTGCAATTGCTGGTGCGCGGAGATGGCAATGAAGAAACTGCTAAAAAGCATATTCCACTGATTGAAGGTACGCTATTGAGTGTATTTTCAATGACTACCGCAGATGAACTAAGCACCAGTGTAGGCAAAGAAACACTGCGCTTTACTGCGCTTGATAAAGTACAAGCTGCAATGATGGATGTGGAAGGAAGTAAAGTAATTGAGCGGGTACTGTTTACCGGCTTTGTGATGCAATAAGGGGTCAGTGTGAGCGATTTATTATCCCAAGACGAAATTGATGCGCTATTACACGGTGTTGATGAGGTCGAAGAGGAAGATATACACGACGGTGAAGACGGTGAGGGAAGTACGCTACAGTATGACTTCTCTTCGCAAGATCGCATCGTGCGTGGTCGCATGCCGACACTTGAAATTGTTAATGAGCGATTTGCGCGTCATATGCGAATTAGCTTATTTAACATGATGCGCCGCACCGCTGAGGTGTCAATTAATGGCGTGCAAATGATCAAATTTGGTGAGTATATTCACACCTTATTTGTACCAACCAGTTTGAATATGGTGCGTTTTCGCCCACTAAAAGGCACTGGCCTAATTACCATGGAGGCGCGTTTAGTCTTTATACTGGTAGATAATTTTTTTGGTGGCGATGGTCGTTATCATGCCAAAATTGAAGGGCGTGAATTTACCCCAACAGAGCGCCGTATCGTGCAAATGCTGCTAAAAATAATCTTTGAAGATTACAAAGAAGCATGGGCGCCGGTTATGGATGTGTCGTTTGAGTATCTCGATTCTGAGGTGAATCCCGCCATGGCTAACATTGTTAGCCCAACCGAAGTGGTGGTTATTAGCTCTTTTCATATTGAGCTTGATGGCGGCGGTGGTGACTTTCATATTGCGCTGCCTTATTCAATGCTCGAACCTATACGAGAGCTATTGGATGCAGGTGTTCAGTCTGATACTGAAGATACCGATTTACGTTGGAGCAAGGCACTTCGCGACGAAATAATGGATGTAGAAGTCGATTTGTCGACTCAGCTACTTGAAGTTGATTTAAGCTTAAAACAAATTATGGAGCTTAAGGCGGGGGATATTATTCCTGTTGAAATGCCAGAGCATATTACTGTGTTTGTTGAAGAGTTACCAACATTTAGAGCTAAAATGGGTCGCTCACGTGATAACGTTGCGCTACAAATTAGTGAAAAAATTAAACGCCCTGATTCAGTTAAATCTGAGCTGCATGTCTTTACTAAAGGCGGCAAAAAAATTGATTCAGATGCAGAATTAGCAGAACTAGAAGATGATTTACACCTTTCAAACGGTGTAGACTTAGACTGGTAATTGATTAAAAGGTTAAAAGTATGAGCGATGATCAAGATACGATGGACGAATGGGCAGCAGCACTTGCTGAGGCTGAGGGAACTGACGATGATAGTGCAGAGGTTAAAGTAACCGAGCTTGATGAGCTGGATGATTCAAAGCATGAGCTCAGCGGTGAAGAAAAACGTAAACTCGACACTATTTTAGATATTCCCGTTACTATTTCGATGGAAGTAGGGCGTTCTAAAATTAATATTCGTAACTTATTACAACTTAACCAAGGTTCAGTTGTTGAACTTGATAGGGTTGCAGGTGAACCGCTAGATGTATTAGTTAATGGTACGTTGATAGCACATGGTGAAGTGGTTGTGGTGAACGATAAGTTTGGTATTCGCTTAACGGATGTAATTAGTCAGGTTGAACGGATCAAAAAGTTACGATGATAGCATTACTTGGTTTAAGCAATTCTGTGTTTGCAGCTACCGATGCTGCAACACCCACCACAGACATTATTTCAATGGTTATGTCGTTAGGTGTGGTGGTAGTGTTAATTTTAGTGTTGGCTTTTTTTGTTAAAAAGCTTAATCCAAATTTAACCAATAACGATGAGTTTAAAGTGATTCGCAGCCTCCCTTTAGGCTCACGCGAGCGTTTGATGGTAGTTGAGATAGATAATGCACAGCATCTATTAGGTGTAACTCCACATAGCATTAATTATTTACACAAACTAGAAACCCCCCTAACAGAGAAAGAGTTACCAGAATTAGCGAAGCGTTTTGGCAAAATGTTAAATCCACAACTTAATCAAAATAAAAAGAATTAATATTATGACCAAATGGCTGCTTATTATTCTTGCCATCGTGTTTATTCCTGGTGTTAATGCAGAAGGAATTGACGCGCTTACGATCACAAGTAATGCAGATGGCACGCAAGACTATTCAGTGACGCTACAAGTGTTAGCGATCATGACGGCTATGAGCTTTATTCCAGCAGCCATTATCATGATGACCTCGTTCACTCGAATTATTGTTGTTTTAGCTATTTTGCGCCAAGCGATTGGTTTACAACAAACGCCTTCTAATCAAGTATTACTTGGTATGTCGCTGTTTTTAAGTATTTTTATTACGGCGCCTATTTATGAGCAAATAAACGAACGTGCAATCGAACCGTACTTAAGTGAACAGGTAACATCACTAGAAGCACTCGATTTAGCTAAAGAGCCAATGAAAGCTTTTATGCTTTCTCAAGTACGATTAAAAGACTTAGAAACCTTTGCAAAAATAGCTGGGTACGATCAGCTTGATTCACCCGAAGCAACGCCAATGATTGTTCTTATTCCGGCGTTTGTGACCAGTGAGCTACAAACGGCCTTTATTATCGGTTTTATGTTCTTCATCCCCTTTTTGATTGTCGATTTGGTGGTTGCATCGGTGTTGATGGCCATGGGTATGATGATGCTATCCCCCATGATAGTATCGCTACCGTTTAAGATTATGTTGTTTGTATTGGTTGATGGTTGGAGCTTGGTGATGGGTACGCTCGCTAAAAGCTTTGGGTTGGGCACATAGTGGTGCTTTCTACTTTGAACCAATCACTCTAGGAGTCGCCCATGGAACCTGAAGTATTTGTTGATATTTTAAGTGGAGCCCTATTTTTAGTGATTAAGCTGGTGTCTGCTATTGTGGTACCTGGTTTAATTATTGGTTTAGTAGTGGCAGTATTTCAGGCGGCAACCTCGATTAACGAACAAACACTGAGCTTTTTACCGCGTCTATTAATTACTATCAGTGCGTTAATAGTGGGTGGACATTGGTTTACTCAAGAGCTGATGGATTTTTTTAATCGCTTAGTGCTTCTTATACCCGAAATAGCAGGTTAACGATGGAGTTCCCATTTTCCGTTGTTATTCAATGGTTAAGTGATTTTTTACTGCCCTTGGTGCGTATTAGCTCAATGATCATGATAATGGCGGGTATTGGCGCCAAAAACGTCCCTTCTCGAATTAAAATGGGCTTAGCTGTTGTAGTCACATTTTTAGTTGTGCCTGTTTTACCTCCAGCTACATTTACTAATTTATTTTCTTTTGAAATGGTTTTAGTGGTGCTACAACAAATGCTGATTGGCGTTGCGATTGGTTTTGCATCCACACTACTGCTCAATACATTTGTGTTAGCCGGGCAAATCCTTGCTATGCAAACTGGTTTAGGTTTTGCGTCTGTTGTTGACCCCTCAAATGGAATGAGTGTGCCTGCTGTAGGGCAGTTCTACCTCATTTTAGCTACCTTGTTATTTTTTGTATTTAATGGCCATTTAATGATGATTCAAATGGTGGTACATAGTTTTCAGGTATTGCCAATTGATGGTAATTGGTGGGCGGTTGATCATTATTGGGACATAGTGACATGGGGTGGTTGGATGTTTACCACTGCACTAGTGCTTTCGTTAGCGCCATTAACGGCCATGCTTGTAATTAATATGTCATTTGGCATCATGACCCGTGCTGCCCCACAGTTAAATATCTTCTCTATAGGCTTTCCGTTTACCTTAGTGGCTGGGCTCGTTATTATTTGGGCTACCCTCGGTAACTTTATCACTCAGTTTGAGTTCCAATGGCTAAAAATGGTTGAGCTAATGTGTACTCTAGTTGGTTGTTCCCCTTAGGAGAGCGTAATGGCTGAAGATTCAGGACAAGAAAAAACCGAAGAACCCACGCCCAAAAAAGTTGATGATGCCAAAAAGAAAGGCCAAATAGCGCGCTCTAAAGAGCTAGGTACTATGTTTGTACTTATTTTTTCTGCTATTTCTCTATTAATGTACGGCCCTGAAATTGGCAAAGGCTTGTACCGAATTATGGGCAGAATGCTTAGTCTTAATCGCAATGAAACCTACGACACCACAAAAATGTTTGCGGTGTGGGGGGAGGTGGCCGACGTACTGTTATTTCCTATGTCGATGTTTGTACTTATTATTGTACTCGCTGCGTTTATTGGTAAC
Source organism: Pseudoalteromonas sp. S1609 (assembly GCF_005887255.1). Lineage (GTDB taxonomy): Bacteria > Pseudomonadota > Gammaproteobacteria > Enterobacterales > Alteromonadaceae > Pseudoalteromonas. The sequence goes on from NZ_PNDJ01000007.1 coordinate 65,237, forward strand.
ACCATGCTTGGCGGCTTTAATTTTAGCTGGCAGGCAGCTGCGCCCAAAGCCAGTAAAATGTCGCCAATGAAAGGTTTTACTCGGATGTTTGGCCCGCAAGCGGCTATTGAACTACTTAAATCATTATTAAAGTTTGGCCTAGTGGCAACTTTCGCTATCTTTTTAATTAATGTTTATTTTGATGAAATATTACATTTAAGTATAGAAAGTGCGCCAGGCAATATCGTGCATGCTTTGGAAATATTAGCCTGGATGTTTTTAGGGTTATCTTGCACCTTAATTATTATTGCAGCTATTGATGCGCCATTTCAAAGTTATAGCCATAACAAACAGCTTAAAATGACGATGCAAGAAGTAAAAGATGAATATAAAAACTCTGAGGGTGATCCGCAAATCAAAGCGCGTATCAGGCAAACCCAACGTCAAATGTCGCAAAAGAGAATGATGCAGGATGTTCCCGATGCCGATGTTATTGTTACCAACCCTACTCATTACTCAGTGGCTTTAAAATACGACACAGAGCGAGCTGGAGCGCCTATTGTACTAGCCAAAGGTGTTGACGAACTCGCTATGCAAATTCGTAAAATTGCTTTGGGTAATGAAGTACCCATTGTTGAGTCGCCTACTTTAACGCGAGCGCTTTATCATACTGCTGAAGTAGGGGATCAAATTCCCGATCAGCTATTTACTGCTGTTGCTCAAGTGCTTGCCTATGTATTTCAACTTAAACGGTTTAAAAAAGGCCGTGGAAAACGCCCTGTCGCGCTTAATAAAAAGCTGCCAATCCCTGATGAATTTAAGTATTAACCGCTAACCAACTAACTTGGAATAGTTATTGCAATTTCAGCGTAGTGTCAATTTTTTGAAATTGTAGAGTTATGGAATTTAAAGCGGTATTACAACAACTTAATAAAGATAAAAAAGAATATGCAAAGGGCGTTGGTACACCGCTTTTAGTCTTAGCTGCGCTTGGCATGGTTATTTTACCCCTGCCTCCATTTCTGCTTGATATATTATTTTCGTTTAATATCGCGCTTGCATTAGTAGTATTACTGGTCACCGTATATACCATGAAGCCGCTTGAATTTGGTATGTTTCCAGCTGTGTTGTTAATCGCCACGATCATGCGTTTAGCACTTAATGTAGCCAGTACTCGGGTGGTACTACTTGAGGGTCATAATGGTGGTGATGCTGCTGGTAAGGTAATTGAAGCATTTGGCTCGGTGGTGATTGGTGGTAACTACGCCGTGGGTTTAGTGGTATTTTTGATTCTAATTATCATAAACTTTGTGGTAATTACCAAAGGTGCAGGGCGTATTTCTGAAGTGTCAGCACGTTTTACCCTTGATGCTATGCCGGGTAAGCAAATGGCGATTGATGCAGATATGAATGCTGGCTTTATTAGTGCAGAGCAAGCCAGAGAACGTCGTGATGAAGTAACCCGTGAAGCCGACTTTTATGGTTCTATGGATGGTGCTAGTAAATTTGTAAAAGGCGATGCTATCGCGGGTATCGTTATTTTAGTGATTAATATTGTAGGTGGTTTATTTGTTGGTATGATCCAACATGATTTGAGTTTTTCCCGTGCCATGGAAGTGTATACACTATTGACCATTGGTGATGGCTTAGTAGCGCAATTACCTTCATTACTACTTTCAATTGGTACTGCGATTGTTGTAACGCGTCAAAATGAATCGCACAATATGGGCGATCAGTTTAAGCAGCAGCTAGGAAACGAAAAATCGTTATTTATTGCCTCTGGTATCCTCATTACTATGGGTTTAGTCCCAGGTATGCCGCATATTGCATTTTTAAGTTTAGGGGCGCTTTTAGGTTACCTTGCATACTACACGCAGCAAAACAAACTTAAATTAGCAGCTGCTGAAGCCGAAGAAGCTGAAAATGCAGCCTCAGGTACCGGAATTGCGGCTAAACAAGAACAAAAAGAACTGGGTTGGGATGATGTACAGCAAGTTGATGTTATTGGCTTAGAAGTGGGTTACCGGTTAATTCCTTTAGTAGACCAATCACAAGGTGGCGAGCTATTAAACCGTATTAAAGGGGTGCGTAAAAAACTATCTCAAGAGCTAGGTTTTTTAGTGCCGCCAGTGCATATCCGCGATAATCTTGAGCTCGACCCAAATGCGTATCGCATCACCATGATGGGTGTATCAAGTGGTGAGGGTGAGCTTAAACACGGCGATGAACTGGCAATTAATCCTGGCCAAGTGTTTGGCCCGCTCAAAGGCATTGAAACTACAGACCCTGCATTTGGTTTAGATGCGGTATGGATAAAACCAGATCAAAAAGATGAAGCGCAATCTTTAGGTTATACCGTAGTTGATTCAGCAACCGTTGTGGCCACTCATATTAGCCAGTTACTCACAAATAGCGCCGCATTATTGCTTGGCCACGAAGAAGTACAAAACTTATTAGATATGTTAGGTAAAAGCCACCCTCGCTTAGTTGAAGGGCTGGTACCGGATGTATTACCGCTGACCACCATCGTTAAAGTACTACAAAACTTATTAAATGAAGGGGTAGCAATACGAGATATGCGTTCGATTGTTCAAACCCTTGTTGAGTATGGCCCTCGTAGCCAAGACCCTGATGTATTAACGGCTGCAGTGAGAATATCGTTGCGTAGATTAATCGTTCAAGATGCTGTTGGTATGTCTTCTGAAATCCCTGTCATAACCTTGGCGCCTGAGTTGGAACAGATGTTGCATCAGTCACTTCAAAATGCAGGTGATGAAGGTGCCGGAATAGAACCAGGACTTGCTGATAGACTTCAAACATCATTGAATGAAGCACATCAAAATCAAGAAATGGCCGGTGAACCTTCAATATTGCTAACGTCAGGAATGTTACGCACTGTGTTATCTCGATTTGTTAAATACACCATTCCAGGATTGCGAGTGATGTCTTATCAAGAGATACCAGATGAAAGACAGATCAAGATTGTCAGCTCTGTAGGCCAACAATAAGATTTTAAAGGGGTTTGAATTATGAAAATTAAACGTTTTTTTGCTAAAGACATGCGCACCGCACTAAAAGAAGTAAAAGAAGAGCTTGGTGTTGATGCGGTTATTATGTCAAATAAGAAACTAGCTAATGGCGTTGAAATTGTTGCTGCTGTTGATTACGACAAAGCCGCGACAAAAGCGCCAGAGCAACCTCAAAGCCAACCAGCTGCAAGTGCTTCATTTGCACATACCCAGAGCTCACATAACTTTGTAAAACCAGAGCCACAGCGTGCTCAACCTAAGCCACAAGCAAAGGTGGCAGACAGTTTACAAGCTTTATTAGAACGTCAATCTCCCCGTCCTCGTTCAGCAGAGCTTGCGTCAATGTTTTCACAATCAGGTATTGATACTTCTGGCCATTATCAAGAACAAGAAGCTGTGCAATCTCGACCTAAAAATATGTTTGAACGTGAACAAAGTGCGCCTGCACGTCCTCGTACTCAAGCTGATAGCTTAGGTTTTGATGATTTAGACAGTGGTTTTGACGATTTAGACTCACCGAGTGCACCGCGTCAGCAAACGATGCAAAACGAGTCAAGTGATATAAGCACCATGCGCGAAGAAATGAACGCAATTCGTCAATTACTAGAACATCAAGTGTCAGGTTTAATGCAACAAGATATGGCACGTCGCGATCCAACCCGTGCATGCATGATTGACCGTTTAGTGGGTATGGGAATAGATAAAGACGTTGCTGAGCAGATGGCATGCTTTGTACCTGATGATGTATCTCGCCAACAAGGTTGGAAAGCCTTATTGAATATGGTTGAAGATCAAATGCAAACCACTAACAACGAAATTCTTCGCCAAGGTGGTGTTTATGCTCTAGTCGGCCCAACAGGGGTAGGTAAAACCACCACAGTTGCAAAATTAGCTGCATTAGGTGCGCAAAAGTATGGTGCTGATAAAGTCGCGCTTATTACCACTGATACCTACCGTATTGGTGCGTATGAGCAGCTAGCAACTTACGGTCGAATTATTGGCTGTGGCGTAAAACAAGTTAAAGATGCAAATGAATTAGCAGAAGTTTTATACCATTTACGAAATAAACGTCTAGTCTTAATTGATACAGCAGGAATGAGTCAGCGAGATTTACGCTTAACTGAGCAGCTTAATACCTTAATGCGTAATCAACGTGTGGATATACGTAGTTATTTAGTATTAAGTGCTACAGCGCAAATCAATGTATTACAAGAGACAGTAAGGCACTTTAAAAAAGTACAGCTTAGTGGATGTATTTTTACTAAGTTAGATGAGTCATTGAGTTTAGGTGAGATTATTAGTATTGCGATTCAAAATCGTCTCCCAATAGGGTATCTTACTAATGGTCAGCGAGTACCAGAAGATATCAGAGTGGCAAATGCTGAAAAACTAGTAAAAAAAGCTGAGCAATTGTATTTAAAAAGAATAAAAGCACAACAATCAAGACACCAATCAGTGGCGTCGAACACAGTAGAGATGTATGATTAACACAGTTTTAGATCAAGCAAGCGGCCTTCGCAAAATGAGCAACAATAATAATAACGGCGTAAAAGTTATCGCTGTCACCGGCGGCAAAGGTGGAGTGGGTAAAACAAACGTATCCCTTAACACGGCAATCGCGTTAGGCCAACAAGGCAAGCGTGTGCTGGTATTAGATGCTGATTTAGGGTTAGCTAATTGTGATGTTATGCTTGGACTGCGTGTAGAGCGCAATTTGTCTCATGTTTTATCAGGTGAATGTGAACTCGAAGATATTTTAGTTGAAGGCCCCGCAGGCATAAAAATAGTACCTGCAACATCGGGATCGCAAAGCATGGTTGAGCTATCTCCTTCAGAGCACGCCGGACTTATCCGTGCATTTAGCGAGCTTAACACCGATTTTGATATTTTAATTGTGGATACCGCAGCGGGTATTTCTGACATGGTATTGAGCTTTTCTCGCGCCGCACAAGATGTGGTTGTGGTGGTATGTGATGAGCCAACCTCAATTACTGATGCTTATGCACTAATTAAAGTACTGAGCCGTGAACACGGCGTAATCAAATTTAAAATTGTTGCCAACATGGTGCGTAGCTTACGTGAAGGGCAGGAATTATTTGCTAAACTATCAAAAGTAACCGACCGATTTTTAGATATAACCATGGAGTTGGTTGCAACAGTTCCTTATGATGAGAATATGCGCAAATCAACGCGTCGCCAAAAAGTGATAGTTGAAGTTTTTCCAGGGTCTCCTGCTGCGATTGCTTTTAAAACACTGGCGACAAAAATTACTAAGTGGCAAACACCTAGTCAAGCCTCGGGTCATTTAGAGTTTTTTATTGAGAAGCTAGTTAGTAACTAACGATGACAATACCGGTGAATAGAGCTATGGGATATCAGTCAGCACAGAATTTAAATATGATTGTTGAAAAGCATGCCTCATTAGTCAAAAAAGTGGCATGCCATTTAATTGCTCGTTTACCGGCCAGTGTGCAACTAGATGATTTAATTCAATCAGGTATGATTGGCTTAATAGAGGCTTCAAAAAACTTCGATGCCAGTAAAGGCGCGAGTTTTGAAACCTTTGCGGGTATTCGTATTCGTGGTGCAATGATAGATGAAATGCGACGAGGTGATTGGGTTCCACGTTCAGTTCACAGAAAAAGTAGACTAGTAGCAGAGACGATAGTCGCGCTTGAAAACAGTTTAAATCGTGAACCTAAAGATAGTGAAGTGGCTGAAAAACTTGAAATTTCGTTAAATGAGTACCATCATATTTTAAATGATGTCAATGTAAGCAAAGTTTTGGGCATTGAGGACCTTGGTATTGACGATGATGTGATTACACCTCATGGCCAAGATTTAGCACTAGACAAACCTTTCAATAATGTTAAAAATGAACGGTTTAATGAGTCTTTACTCAATGCGATAAAGTCGTTACCGGAAAAAGATGCAATGGTGCTTTCTTTGTACTATAACGATGAAATGAATTTAAAAGAAATTGGGCATATACTCGATGTTAGTGAGTCGCGTGTAAGTCAGATACATGGTCAGGCGATGATTAAGCTTAAAGCAAAAATCAATGACTGGATAAACTAGAAGTAAGTAAATAAAGGTTCAGGCCTCACTGGAGGATGTTTTGGATAAAAACATTAAAATTCTTGTTGTTGATGATTTTTCAACAATGAGACGTATTATTAAAAACCTGTTGCGCGATTTAGGTTTTACCAATGTTCAAGAAGCGGATGATGGGTCAACTGCTTTACCTATGTTGCAAAATCAAGTATTTGATTTTGTTGTAACAGATTGGAATATGCCAGGCATGCAAGGTATTGATCTTTTGAGGGCAATTCGAGCTGATGACAAATTAAAGCATATTCCTGTTTTAATGGTTACAGCAGAAGCTAAAAAAGAACAAATAGTAGCTGCGGCCCAAGCAGGTGTTAATGGTTATATTGTTAAACCATTTACTGCAGGTACATTGAAGACTAAATTAGAAAAAGTGTTCGAACGCTTAGGTTAATGAGAGGGAGAGGCTTATGTCAGCACCTGCTGCGCCTCAGATTACTTTAGAACAAGCTCGCCAGTTGGTTGTTTTTTTAGAAAATGGTGAGCAAGATAAAGCGAATCAGTTAATTTTAGAAACGGCTTCACAAGAGCAATCACAGTTATTTGCTGAGGTAGGTAAGTTAACGCGTCAATTACATGAAGCTTTAAAGAGTTTCGAGTTAGATACGCGCTTAACAGACATTACCACTGATGCCATCCCTGATGCTAAGAAACGCCTCAACTATGTCATGGAAATGACTGAGAATGCAGCCAATAAAACAATGGATGCAGTTGAAGCTAGCTTACCTTTAGCGCAAGAAATTGCTGACGAAATTTCTGATATCAAGCCAACGTGGGATCGGTTAATGAGCCGGGAAATTGAGCTTGGTGAGTTTAAGTCACTTTGTCATAGTATTGATAAGTTTATGAACAGCTCTCATCATAAAACTGATGAGTTGCAGATGTTGATGACCAATGTATTGATGGCTCAAGACTATCAAGATTTAACTGGTCAGGTTATTCGTCGTGTTATTGAACTTGTGCGTGAAGTTGAAGAAAGCTTGATCCACTTGTTAACTGCATTTGCAGCACAAGGTGAGGTTGAGCCAACACAACAGACCGAACAACCAGAAGAAACAGAAGATTCCATTGTTGCACAAACACTAGCAGGCCCTGAAGGGCCTATTATTGATAAAGAATCGCGTAATGATGTTGTATCTGATCAAGATGAAGTTGATGATCTATTATCAAGTTTGGGCTTCTAATAGGAGAGTACTGCATGAGCTTTGAAGTCGATGAAGATATTTTACAAGACTTTTTAGTAGAGGCCGGAGAAATCCTTGAGCTTTTATCTGAACAGTTAGTAGAACTGGAAAACAACCCAGATGATACTGAACTACTAAACGCAATATTTCGTGGTTTCCACACTGTAAAAGGTGGCGCCGGCTTTTTGGCAATGACAGAGCTTGTTGATGCATGTCATGGTGCTGAAAACGTGTTTGATTTATTGCGCCAAGGTGTAAGAACAGTTAACTCTGAATTAATGGATGTAATTTTACAAGCGCTCGACACCATTAATGAAATGTTTGCCACAATTAAAAATCGTGACCAGCCAGAACCTGCTGATCCAGAGTTACTTGCAGTCCTTCATAAGCTTGGACAACCACCGACGGCAGAAGAGCTAGCCGGCGATGCTGTAGTTGAAGAAGATACAGCCTCTGTTGAAACCCCATCAGTAGAACCTGAGGCCGCTGTAGAACAACCTAGCAATGATTCTGAAGAAGACCCATTCGCATTTGATGAATTATTTAGCGGCCCAGATAGTAGTAGCTCAGACTCTCAGATTGATGAAATAACTGAAGATGAGTTCGAAAGTCTTCTTGATGAGCTTCATGGTAAAGGCCAGTCCACGCAAGAAAAACAATCCCCATCAAGCGACAGTGATGTAAATGGCGATATTACAGATGATGAATTTGATAGCTTATTAGATGAGCTTCATGGTGTTGGTAGTTTTGGCGAAGTTACTCAAAGCACTGCAAGTACACCACAGCAAGCACCATCAGCTCCTGTAGTAGATTCACAAAATAGTGACTCAAGCGCGGGCGATGATGAAATAAGTGACGATGAATTTGAAGCTTTGCTAGATGAATTACATGGCAAAGGTGCACCTAAAGCTATAGAAGCATCGGCTCCGGCAAGTAAACCTGAGCCCGTAGCCGCAAACAAGTCTGCACCTGCTGCTACACCGAAACCTGTACCAAAACCTGAACCGAAACCGGTACCAAAAGCAGAGCCTGCTAAGCCGGCGCCTGCTCCACAGCCAGCCAAGGCCGCGCCGCCTAAAAAAGCAGCGCCTCCACCGGCAGAAACAACGGTTCGTGTTGACACCAAACGTTTAGACCAAATAATGAATATGGTAGGCGAGCTGGTACTTGTGCGAAACCGTTTGGTGAGTCTGGCAACAAACTCTGACAGCGAGGCTATGGGCAAAGCTATTTCTAATTTAGATGTAGTGACTGCTGATATCCAAGGTGCGGTAATGCAAACGCGAATGCAGCCAATCAAAAAAGTGTTTGGCCGTTTTCCACGTGTAGTTCGAGATTTAGCACGAACGCTACAAAAAGATATTAATTTATTACTAGTTGGTGAAGACACTGATTTAGACAAAAACTTAGTAGAAGCATTGGCAGATCCATTGGTGCATTTAGTGCGCAACTCAGTGGATCATGGTATTGAAATGCCAGATGTTCGTGAAGCATCGGGTAAACCTAGAACGGGTACTGTGACCTTATCAGCTTCTCAACAAGGCGATCATATTCTACTTACCATCCAAGATGATGGTGCCGGTATGGATGCTGAAAAGCTTAAAAAGATTGCGATTAGTAAAGGGGTGCTTGATCACGACCAAGCGAGTCGTCTTTCTGATACTGAAGCGTATAATCTTATTTTTGCACCTGGTTTTTCAACTAAAGAAGAGATCTCAGATATTTCCGGCCGTGGTGTTGGTATGGATGTGGTTAAAACAAAAATCACTCAACTCAATGGCTCGGTGAATATCAAATCAGAAATGGGTGTTGGTACTACTTTAGAAATTAAAGTGCCACTTACTCTAGCGATACTGCCTACCTTAATGGTAATAGTTGGCGAACAAACCTTTGCGTTGCCGCTGGCGGGTGTGAGTGAAATATTCCATTTAGATTTAACAAAAACTAATGTGGTTGATGGCCAGCTAACTATAATTGTTCGTAAAAAATCAATTCCACTTTTCTACCTTGAACATTGGCTCATTAAAGGCGCCGATAGAGGTCATCGAAAAGCACAAGGTCATGTGGTTATTGTGCAAATAGGAACTCAAAAAGTGGGTTTTGTTGTTGACTCGCTCATTGGTCAAGAAGAAGTGGTAATTAAGCCTCTAGACGCATTACTTCAAGGTACGCCAGGTATGGCAGGTGCAACAATCACCTCTGATGGTGGTATTGCACTGATCCTAGATGTGCCAAATATGTTAAAGCATTACGCTGGATAATTAAAAGTAGGCATACATTTTATGCCTACCCATTCATTGAATAAGAGAGCGAAATGGCTGTTAAAGTTTTAGTAGTTGATGATTCAAGCTTTTTTCGCCGCAGAGTGAGTGAAATACTTGAACAAGACAGCGGCATTGAAGTTATAGGTTTCGCTGTAAATGGTCGAGAAGCTGTCGATAAAACAGCTCAACTACGACCCGATGTGATCACCATGGATGTTGAAATGCCTGTGCTTGATGGCATCAGCGCAGTTAAAGAGATAATGGCGAGTAATCCCACTCCTATTTTAATGTTCTCGTCGTTAACGCGTGCAGGGGCATCTGCTACGTTAGATGCACTTGATGCTGGTGCGATGGACTTTTTACCGAAAAAGTTTGAAGATATCGCACGTAACAACGACGATGCAATTAAGTTATTACAAAATAAAGTTAAAGAAATAGGCCGCCAGCGAATTGGTAGAATTACCAGAGCGCCTGCTGCTCCAAGTCTTAAACCAGCGCCAGGCACTTCTGAGCGCTTTGCTAACAAGCCTATAGTGCAACCTGATCGTAGCTTTAAAATTGCAAGCCCAACGCCTTCAAGTAGCGCATCAACACGTGCTAGTGGTAAGCAATACCAATTAGTTGCTATTGGCACATCAACAGGTGGACCGGTTGCACTGCAAACTATATTGACTCAGTTACCTGCTAATTTCCCACACCCAATACTACTCATACAACACATGCCTGCGGCATTTACACCTGCGTTCGCAACCCGATTAGATAGCTTGTGCAAAATTAAAGTAAAAGAAGCACAGCAAGGCGATAGGCTTCAACCTGGCTGTGCATATTTAGCACCAGGTGGGCAGCAAATGATGGTAGAAGGACGGGGTTCAAACAGAACACTACGCGTATTTGAAGATAAAAATGAACGAGTAAGCTATAAGCCTAGTGTTGACATAACCTTTGCTAGTGCAGCAAAAGCATACCAAGGTGATGTACTTGCCGTTATTTTGACTGGTATGGGCGCAGATGGTCGTGATGGTGCTCGTATGCTTAAACAATCTGGCGCTACAATTTGGGCTCAAGATGAAAAAAGCTGTGTTGTATATGGTATGCCGCAAGCAGTAGCAAGTGCAGGATTAGCAAGTGAAAGCATAGGTCTTCATGATGTTGCTGCGCGTTTAAAAAGAGAGATTGGCTGTGGATAAGCTTTCTATTTTAGGATTATTGGTTGCATTAGGTGCTATTGCAATCGGTTATTCTTTAGAGGGAGGTGTGGTATCTGCTCTGTTTAATGGGCCTGCACTTATTATTGTATTAGGCGGCACATTAGGAGCAGTGATGCTGCAAACATCAGCCAATACATTTAAGAAAATGCTTAGTATTACTCATTGGGTTTTTGTTACTGATGACCACGATATTGAAGATACGATTGAACAAGTAAAGCGCTGGTCGCATAAAGCCCGCCAAGAGGGCTATTTAGCGCTCGAAAACGAAGCACTTACTCACTCTGACCCTTATGCCACTAAAGGACTGAGTTTATTAGTCGATGGCTGCTCAGATCAAAAGCTTCGTGATACTCTCGAGATTGATTTATTACTTGAACGAGAACGATTGCTGGAAGCTAGCCGAGTGTATGAAGCGATGGGAGGTTACAGCCCAACCATTGGTATTTTAGGTGCTGTGCTTGGACTGATCCAAGCTATGTCGTTTATTAACGATCCTGAGCAATTAGGAACGGGTATTGCCACTGCATTCATTGCGACTATATATGGTGTAGGTTTAGCTAATTTACTGTTTTTGCCGATGGCCAACAAATTAAAGCAACGGGTTGAGCAAAAAATGCTTTACCATGAAATGCTAGCTGAAGGCGTTATTGCCATTAGCCAAGGCGAGAGCCCTATTAATATAGAATTAAAGCTTGAAGCTTACCGCGTTGAACGTCCTATATTACAGGCTCATTAGCGGTTATGCTTCGCCGTCGCTTACGTCATCAAAACGTTAAAAGCCAACATACTGAGCGTTGGCTAGTCTCTTATGCAGATTACATGACCATTATGTTTGCATTTTTTGTTGTATTGTATGCTATTGCAATAAACAAAGAAGACAATATACAAGTTTTATCTGACTCTCTTGAGCATGTTTTTGATAAGTCAGCTAAACAATTTTCTCAGCAAGGTAAGGGAGTAAACGGCGATGCTTTGTTGCTTGAAAGAGTGACTCCCGAGGCTGAAGTTTTATATGGCGAAAGTATTCAAAAACAAGAACAAGGGCCAGTATTGCTCGATGGCCAAAGTGATAATAGCAATATCAGCCAGCGTCACTTAGGTAAGCCACTCGACAATTTACTGGTCAAACTACAGTCGTCACTCATTGATGAAATACGTAGTGGCGATGCAAGCTTAGAGCTTAGTCAAGATTGGCTGGTTATTGAACTTAATTCTGGGTTGTTGTTTGCCAGCGGTAGTGCCGTTGCGCATAATCAAGCTAAAGACGTTGTAAAAAAGATTGAAGCAATAATCGCACCTGTCGATAACTATATAAGAGTGCGGGGATACACAGATAACGAAACTATTCGCAATGAAATATTTCGCTCTAATTGGGAGTTGTCGGTGGCACGTGCAACATCAATATTAGTTGAATTAGAGCGCTTAGGTATTCAATCTGCGCGCATGGCAATTGAGGGATATGGCCAATACTCACCTTTTGCCGATAATGATACCGAAGCAGGGCGGGCTGAAAACCGCAAAGTGGTGATTGCGCTTTCCAAATACGGCTTGGTTTTAGAGTCAGCGGATGAGGATACTGAGCAGCAACTTCCTGAAGCTATTAAACCAGCTGAAGTTGAGCTGCCTACTCAAGACGATACAATAAAAATAATTCGCTTAGAGCATGGTGGTATTCGTGTTACTACGCGTAATGAACAGTAATTAGGATGTAATGTGAAAATCTGGACAGTAGCCAATCAAAAAGGAGGGGTAGGTAAAACCACTACAGCGGTTAGCCTTGCTGGCATCCTTGCGCTTCAAGGTAAGCGAGTGTTACTGATTGATACCGATCCACATGCATCATTAACTTATTACTTTGGCATTGATTCAGAAGATTTAGAGGTCAGTGTTTACGATATTTTCAGTCGCGGGTCGAGCATGAAAAGCGAGGAAATATTGCAAGCATTATGCCCTTCTACTATAGAAAATCTTGATATTTTACCTGCCACAATGGCGATTGCTACACTTGACCGTAGTATGGGTAATAAAACGGGGATGGGCCTGATTTTAAAAAAAACATTGGCTAAAATTGGCGAGCATTACGATTACGCAATTTTAGATTGTCCGCCCGTTTTAGGGGTACTTATGGTCAATGCCCTTGCTGCTTGTGAAAGAGTGCTGGTGCCAGTACAAACTGAGTTCTTAGCGCTTAAGGGGCTTGATAGAATGATGCGTACTATGGAATTAATGCAAACCTCGCAAGCGAAAAGCTATGAATATACTATAATTCCAACTATGTATGATAAGCGCACCAAAGCGTCACTTGAAGCCTATAAAACACTACAAGATACGTACAAAGAAAAAGTATGGCCAGGTGTAATTCCTGTTGATACAAAATTTAGAGATGCGAGTTTAGCGCAAAAAGTGCCTATTGATTTTTGCCCTAATGCCCGTGGAGTCTATGCTTATAAAGCATTGCTCGAATATTTAATAAAACAAGGTTAATAAATGAGTAAGCAATTATTTGCTAATGAAAAAGTAGTCACTCAGTATTTAGGGGCGTTATTATCTGATGACGTACCAGCGAAAGACCTTGAGCCTGTTGCTAAATTGCTTGAGCAGGTAGCGTATGAAGAGCAAAAAGAGCAACCACTTCATGTTGAATCGGTAGTTGAGCCGGTTGTTGAGGTTGAAAAATGCCATGAGCAGGTAACGAATGTAGAAATAGATTCTCACCAAGTGCAGCAGCTTGAAACTGAACATGATGTAGCACTTGGTAATGAAGCAGAATACTTTGATGGTGAATTTCAAGCATTATTTTTTGAAGTAGCAGGACTCACTTTAGCAGTGCCATTAAAAGCGTTAGGCGGCATACATGAGCTTGGAGAGGTGAATCATTTATTTGGTAAACCTAAATGGTTTAAAGGTGTCATGATCAACCGAGAAGAAAAGCTCAATGTTGTTGATACCGCACGCTGGGTGATGCCTGAAAAGTATGATGAGCAGTTAGAGGCATCTTTAAAATATCAATATCTAATCACTTTAGGTGATAGCCAGTGGGGTTTATTAGCAGAAAAACTAATAAATAACATTACATTGAGTAAAGAAGATGTAAAATGGCGTACAAATGACAGTAAGCGCCCATGGCTTGCTGGAGTAATTAAAGAAAAAATGTGTGCTTTAATAGATGTTAATAATTTAAATGCACTATTAGAGAAGGGCTTAGATAGCCGTCACAAGTAATGACCATTACGAGGTAAGAGCATGAGTGAAGATAAATTACTGTCAGCTAAAAAAAATGCAGATAATAATGATGAAATTTTACAGTGGGTTACGTTTAAGCTAGAAGATGAAACTTATGGCGTAAATGTAATGCAAGTGCAAGAAATACTACGTTACACCGAAATTGCTCCTGTCCCAGGTGCGCCTTCGTATGTGATTGGTATTATCAACCTGCGTGGTAATGTCGTTACCGTTATTGATACTCGCTCTCGCTTTGGGTTACCTGACATTGAAGCGACCGACAATTCACGTATTTTGATTATTGAAGCTGAAGAACAAGTAATTGGTATTTTAGCCGATAGCGTGTCTGAGGTCGTGTATTTACGTAGCTCAGAAATTGACAGCGCTCCAAACGTGGGTACTGAAGAAAGTGCTAAATTTATTCAAGGTGTATGTAACCGCGATAATGAGCTACTTATTCTGGTTGATTTAAATAAACTACTTAGTGATGACGAATGGGATGAGTTAAGCGATATATAAGCTTCTCTACATAAAATTATGTTATTACTTGGTATTGCAATTGCGGGTTTGGCATTTGGGCTATTCTCGCTGCTGTTAATTGTGATGTTTAAAAAGCGTTATGCAAATGAGCTTGGCGCACAATTACAGCAATTTAAAGATTCATCAGAGCAGATTAATATTTTACGTAGCGAAGTCTCTGAGTTACGAACTGGATTAATGAGTATTGGTAAACGAGTGCTTGAGGTAGAACAACAAAACCAAGAGCTGATACAGCAACAAGCTGCTCAAAAATACGATGACCCTGATGCTAAAATATACTCTCGAGCGGTAAAAATGGTTGAGCTAGGTGCTGATTTAGATGAGGTTATTCGCGAGTGTGAATTACCCCGCGCCGAAGCAGAACTGTTATTTTCTTTACACAAACAAAAAGGCGCTTAGCGCCTTTTTTGTTTTTATCATATTGGCTCATGCTTTTATATTGAGCTTCCCTTGAAAGTCCTGCCATCCGGGCGGGAATTTCCCTCTTACCACATATGAAAAAGCAATCAGTTCAGCAATAACAAAGTAAAGCTCTTTAGGGATCTCTTCGCCAAGCTCTAATTTCGACAGTGTATTTGCAAGTGCTTCATCCTGATGGATTAAAATACCTTTATCTTTAGCTAGGGCAATAATTTCATCCGCCAATTCTCCAAACCCTTTAGCGCTTACGGTGGGTGAATTACCCGTTTCGTAGAGCAGTCCAATTGCTGAATTGTTTTTAAATGAATCCGTCATGGCTAAACCTTAATATTTATAATGGCATGGGATTGGTAAAATGCTTGATGGTTGTCATCTGCGCGTTTCAAATTAAGATCGCCGACTTGTAAGCCCTGTTTTGCTAGTTTTGAGCGTAAATTATCAAGGTGTGGATGAGCCAACGCGCTCACAGCTTGAGTGGACGCTAATAACTGACAATCTAATGCTTTGTCCATCAACTCTGCGGTTATTTGCAGCTTACCTAGTTCAGCATAATCAAAATTTAATCTTACAAACCACACGTTTTTATCCGCTAATTTGCCGTTGTTTGGCTTTTTATATTGTCCTAACGATATTTCTGTTTGTGCCGCCTCTGGTGGCAGTTTCATGGGCAATAAAAACTGCGCTAAGGAGTTAGTGTCAGGCTGCTGGCTCAAAACGGGCGCTTGTACTTGGCTTAAGGTGTTTTTAATTTGTGTTAATTCACCTGCTAATGCTTGCACTTGTGGTTGCTGTAACTGTTCTAATAACTTATTAGTATTATTACCGGCCTTGAAGCTTGGTAATAAAACCTGAAGTAGGGCCTCTAAACCGCTTTGATTATTAATGCTAACGGCTGTTGGGTTTTGGTTAATAATCGGCGCAGCTAAAATGCTTAATGAAAGTTGTTCTACACCTCGATTAAACGAGCTCTGCAAAGTGTCACTGGTTAGTTGTGTCGGCTTTATAGTACTGAGTATTTCACGCTGTATGGTGGTCGGGTGTAAATTACTTTCTGACAACATACGGTTAAAAGCTTGATTAACCAAGCGGTTTAAGTCTGTACCCTGATCCGCCGCCTTAGTTACGATAGTGTTTAGTTGGCTGCTTAGAACGTGTTTGCTTGCTTCTTTTTGCTCTATTGGAGTGGTTTCGGTTTGCTTTAAAACGGTTGTCAATAATAGCTTTTCCAGTGGCTGCAAATGATTAACGGCTGCTAAGGATCGATTAGCTGTTTGTGCTGATTGGGTAATAACAGGGTGTAAATCTACGGGTGTTGGTAACGCTCGCTGTTGCCATAAAGAGATACTAGTTTTTAGCTGCTGGGTTAGTTGCACTAAAGGGGGGGGAGTTCCTAAAGGGCTTTTTAATTGCGTAATGTCTATTTTTTGCGTTGGTGCGAGCCATTTTTGTTGTTCATTAACAACATTTGGTTTTTGAGATACGTTTAATGCAGTGGTAAATGGCTTGCTTTCAAAATGTTTTACGGCATCTAAAATACGTGTTTTAAAATCAGCAAAGCTGCTTTTTAGCCATGATTGAATTGGACTATTAACGGTACTAAGTGGATGAGACTTAATTTTTTGCGAATCGATAGCAACTTGCGGTTGCTGTAACAGCATCTCATTAAATGGTTTACTAAATGAGTTTTTAAGCTCCACGGTTATATTTTGATAAGCGGTTTTAATTAATAGTTTATCTGCTTGGCTGCTAATAGTTACCTTAGTCGGCGTTGTGGGTAGTTCAGATAACTGTTGATGGCTTAAGCTAATATTTAACGAGCTTTTTGCGGTATTTGGAGTTAGCACCGCAAACTTGGGTGTAGCATGAAGCTGAGCATGACCTAAATTGTTAGCAACTAATTGTGTTAGTTTTGCCTGGCTTAAAGGTTGAGAATGTACAATGTCAGCAAAACGATTAATGATATTTAGCCGTGTACCTTTGCCATCAGTATCAATTATGCCTTTTAATAAGGGTTCTTCGGCCAGTAATTGCGCTACTTGTTTATTAATGGCGATGCTGGCATTAAATTTTTCAATCACCAGTTTTGGCGTTGGCTTTAAAGTAACTTGTATCGATAGCGGGTTGTTTTGAATATAACTTTGAGTGTTTATAAAGTTTAAAAACCGCTGTAACTGTTCTGGTTGTTTAATTGATAAGGTGCTGTTGTTAGGAATAATGGTTAAGCTTTTACCATCTGCACTTAGTTGTATGTTAGCACTCGCTATTTTTTCAACGTTTGTTGGGGCTTCATTAACAGTGAGCCGAATTGTTTGCCAATGCTTATTCATAAATACATCAAGCGTAACTGAATCTTTAGAAAACTGAATGTTTTTTGCCGCTAGTACTTCAGGCGGCAGTATTGGTAACGCAGTTTTACCCGAATCGGTTGTTTGATTACTAACCTGTGGGTTAGTCACTGTAATGTGCGTTGGTGTATTCATTATTTTATATCAAGTTTTCTGTATTTTAAGTAAATCGATTCTAAAGCAATATTCGTATTACCCTATCATTATGGTAGACTTACCGCTAATTTTTGGCAGAGAGAATCGTCATCTTGTTACACATTAAGTCCGTTACTTGTATCAAGCAAGAGCGTTGTTTGTTTGATGAACTTAATTTTAGCCTTAAAAGCGGTCAAATCATGCAGTTAGCTGGTCCTAATGGGGCTGGCAAAACATCATTATTGCGCATCATTGCCGGTTTTTCGCTGCCTGATGAAGGTGATATTTTATACCTTAATCAATCTATCAAAAAATATTATGACGAATACGCCAGAGATTTATTATTTATAGGCCACAAAACCGGAGTTAACGTACAACTTAGTGCACTTGAAAATGTAGCACATTGGTTGGCAATTAATGGTTATGTTAATACACCTGATTTATATCCTTTGTTGAGTAAGTTAGGTTTGGTAGGGCTGGAAGATGTGCCCGTAAGAACATTATCGGCGGGTCAACAAAGACGAGTAGCTTTGGTTAGATTATGGTTATCTGAAGCTAAGTTATGGATTTTAGATGAACCTTTTACAGCGCTCGACAAAAGTGGCGTTGCTTTTTTACAGCAACGTTTTACTGAGCACTTATCAAAGGGGGGCGCTATTTTGTTAACAACACACCAAGACCTAACCACCCACTTTAGTGACCTACAGACCTTGACTTTGGAGTACCGCCACTAATGACACGACAGCACTCATATTGGCAGTTATTTGTCGCGGTATTTAGTAAAGACGTTAAACTCGCTTTTCGCCAGCGTGCTGAAATAGTCAATCCTATCTTGTTTTTTTTAATTGTTATCTCGTTATTCCCATTAGCAATAGGGCCAGAGCCTGGGTTGTTATCAAGAATGGCGCCAGGCATTATTTGGGTTGCGGCTTTATTATCAACCATGCTTGGACTCGATAAGTTATTTAGAGATGACTATAACGATGGCTCTTTGGAGCAACTAATTGCTTCCTCGTATCCTTTATCATTAACTGTGCTAGGTAAAGTTGCGGCCCATTGGGTGATCACCGGCTTACCGTTGGTCTTTATGACTCCTTTATTTGCTTTATTACTAAATTTAGAAACAACGGCCTTAATGGCCACGTTATTAACGCTATTACTAGGAACCCCTTTATTAAGCTTTATTGGCGCAATAGGGGCGGGTTTGACTGTGGGATTACAAAAAGGCGGCATTTTAATGAGCTTATTAGTGTTGCCTTTGTATATTCCAGTTTTAATTTTTGCAACTTCCGCTATTGATACCAGCACTATGTCGCTGGATTACAGTGGTCAGCTTGCAATCCTTGGTGCTATGTTAGTCGTTGCGATTATCAGTGCACCAATTGCCATATCATCAGCATTAAAAGTGAGTGTAAGTTAATATGTGGAAGTGGTTACATCCGTATGCGAAAGCAGAGCGAGCATATCAATTATGCAATACTCTACTGCCATATTTTGCAGTAGTAACGGTCGTTAGTATGATTGTTGGTTGGATTTGGGGGTTAGGTTTTGCCCCTGCCGATTACCAACAAAAAGACAGTTATCGTATTATTTTTATTCACGTGCCCTCCGCTATTTTATCTATGGGCGCATATTCATCAATGGCGATTGCAGCCATTGTTGCCTTGGTATGGCAATTGCGTAATGCAGAACTTGCGGTAATTGCAATCGCGCCTGTTGGCGCGTGTATGACTGCAATAGCCTTAATTACCGGTGCCGCATGGGGTAAACCGATGTGGGGTGCTTGGTGGGTATGGGATGCACGACTGACTTCTGAACTTATTTTATTATTTTTATACTTAGGGGTGTTGTCTTTGTACCATGCCTTTGAAGATAAAAAGTCAGCAGGTCGCGCCGCGTCAATTTTAGCCATAGTAGGGGTGATCAACCTACCTATTATTCACTTTTCGGTGGAGTGGTGGAATACCCTGCACCAAGGGGCGAGTATCACTAAGTTTAATCGCGATGCGGTTGACCCTAGTATGTTTTGGCCATTAATGATTAATATTTTAGCCTTTGCCGCGTTTGTCGGTACGGTGACTTTAATTCGTCTTAAAAATGAAATTTTACACCGTGAAAAGCACCGCCCATGGGTGCGACAGTTGTTAACTAAGGGGTAATTATGCAGTTTGACTCGTTTTCAGATTTTATTGCAATGGGAGGCTATGGTTTTTATGTATGGCTTTCTTTTGGTACATGTGCATTGATTTTATTAGGTATTTTATTTAGCTCGTTACGCGACAAAAAACAAATTTTAGCGTCCGTTGAGCAGCAAATTGCACGTGAAACTCGAATTAAAAATTCTAAGCAGGAGCAAACCTCGTGAACCCTAGACGTAAAAAACGCCTTTTGGTTATTATCGCCGTACTCTTTGGTATTGGAGGATCAATTGGTTTAGTGTTGTACGCCTTACAAGAAAATATTAATTTGTTTTACACCCCCAGCGAATTAATTGATGGTAAAGGTCCCGATAAAGAAAAGCCGTTTGTAGGTCAAAAGCTGAGAATTGGCGGTATGGTAGTACCAGGCTCTGTGATCAGAAATGAACAAAGCCTAAAAGTAAGTTTTAAGCTGATTGATACAGGCCCATTGGTAACGGTACGTTATCAAGGTATTTTGCCTGATTTGTTTCGTGAAGGACAAGGGATTGTTGCGCAAGGTGTGTTAGTAGAGCCTAACGTGATTGAAGCATTTGAAGTATTGGCCAAGCATGATGAAGAATATATGCCGGCAGAAGTTGCTGAGGCAGTAAAAGGCATTAAGCACGAAAAGCCAAAATATAACTTAGATAGTGGGAGCTGATATGATCCCAGAAATTGGTTATTTTTCTTTAACATTGGCCATGGTGCTCAGTGTGCTGTTGTGTATTTTCCCACTTTGGGGAGCACACACAGGTAATCTTCGTTTGATGCGCGCAGCGCCATCATTAGCGGTTGGTCAGTTTGCATTTGTTGCTTTGTCGTTCGCTGTTCTTATTTATGCCAGCCTCACCGATGATTTTACCGTGTCTTACGTTGCTTATCATTCAAGTAGCACCTTACCTTGGTATTATAAAATCACCTCTACATGGGGCGGTCATGAAGGTGCTATTTTACTGTGGTTACTTATGCAAGCCGGGTGGACAGCTCTGGTCGCTGTGCGTTCAAAGTCACTTCCTTGGGTGCTTCGTGCTCGTGTATTAGGTGTGCTTGGCTTTTTAGGTGTCGGCTTTATGATGTACACCTTATTGCTTTCAAGTCCGTTTGAGCGTTTATTGCCCTATTTCCCAGTTGAAGGGCGAGACTTAAACCCATTATTACAAGACCCAGGCATGATCATTCATCCACCATTACTTTACATGGGGTATGTGGGGCTTTCTGTGGCTTTTTCCTTTGCTATTGCTGCACTATTAACTGGTAAACTCGATAATACCTGGGCGAAGTGGTCACGCCCATGGACGATGACTGCATGGGGCTTTTTAACCTTAGGTATTACCATTGGTAGTTGGTGGGCCTATGCAGAACTTGGCTGGGGCGGCTGGTGGTTCTGGGATCCAGTTGAGAACGCATCACTGATGCCATGGTTAGTGGCAACGGCTTTATTACACTCTTTAAGTGTGACTGAAAAGCGCGGTGTATTTAAATCATGGACCGTATTATTAGCAATTGCTGCTTTTTCATTAAGTTTACTGGGCACTTTTATTGTTCGTTCAGGGATTATTGTTTCGGTGCACGCCTTTGCAACCGATCCAGATCGTGGACTATTTATTCTTGCTTTCTTAGCCATTGTTGTTGGCGGCGGCTTAGCGCTTTACGGCTTGCGTGTGTCACAAGTTAAAAGTGAAGGACGTTATAAGTTTGTCTCTCGTGAAGTAGCACTTTGGCTAAATAACATTTTCTTAGTGGTTGCCACCTTAATTGTACTATTAGGTACTTTATTACCTATGGTGCACAAAGAAATGGGCTTAGGCAGCATTTCTATTGGCGAACCTTTCTTTAATAAAATGTTTGCCATTCTACTGGTGCCATTTGCGATTTTAATGGGCATAGGGCCATTTTTGCGCTGGAAGCAAAATAAATGGGCATTTTTACAAAACAAAATATTTGTTGGCGCACTAGCCAGTGTTGTTATTACCTGTGCTTGGCTGTTTAGCAGTTATGAAGTGGTTACGCCACTCACTCTGTTAGCGACTACATTGGGTGTATGGATATTTATAGCCACTTTTATCGACCTTTACACCAAGGCCGCAGTTCATGGAACAATTAAACTTGGCATCAAACGCTTAGGTTTAAGTTATTGGGCTATGGTGCTTGGTCATGTTGGTTTAGCCTTTGTTATTGCCGGTATTACCCTTACCTCTGCGTATTCAGTTGAGCGCGATGTAGCCATGAAGCCAGGTGATAGCGTACAGCTTAATCAGTATCAATACCGTTTTGAAGGCGTGAAGACAATTCGTGGTGCAAACTACAGTGGTCATGCTGGTGTGGTAACAGTGTCAAAAGAAGACAAAACGATTGCGCGTCTTTATGCAGAAAAACGCCGATACGATATTGGTATGCAATTTATGACTGAAGCTGCAATAGATGCAGGTTTTACTCGCGATTTATATCTCGCCCTTGGCGAGCAATTAAGTGAAGGGGCATGGTCACTGCGTATTTACCACAAGCCGTTTGTACGTTGGATGTGGATTGGTGGCATTCTGATCTCACTCGCTGGGTTTGTGATTTTATTTGATAAGCGTTATCGCGCTACACCCCGCAAAGATGAATTAGAGGGGGCATTATGAATCGTAAATTGATGGCAATAGTCCCTTTATTAATTTTCATCTTTATTTGTGTGTTTTTATATCAAGGGTTGTTTGCTAACCCTCGGGAAATACAAACAGGACGTATTGGTCAAACCGTACCGACATTTAACTTGCCTGATTTAATGCAAGATAATAAACGTTGGACTGATGAGCAGTTAAAAGGTGATGTGTATTTATTAAACGTGTGGGGCACATGGTGCCCAACGTGTCTAGCTGAGCTTGATTATTTAACTAAGCTTCGCGAACAAGGCATTAAAATTATCGGTTTGTATTATGTGCAAAGCTACGATGCCGACTTTGATGGCCCGTTTGATATGCAAGCTCTGCGTGACGATGTGAGTAATATGCTTGCGCGCGCAGGTAACCCTTATCAGTTTAATATTTTAGATCTAGAGCGCTCTTTGGCGTTAGATTTGGGGGTGTCTGGAGCACCAGAAACATTTTTAGTTGATAAAAATGGTACTATTTTGTTACACCACACCGGTGATATAAACCCTCGAGTTTGGCGCGCTAAATTTGCGCCTCTTATGCAGGAGCTTCAGCAATGAGATTGTTTTTATTAACCCTTAGCTTATTTGTTAGTTTAGCTGCGTTTGCTCAACAAGACCGTTATCAGTTTGATAGCAACGATCAAGCGGTTCGTTTTGAAGAGCTAACTAAGGAATTACGCTGCCCTAAATGTCAAAACCAAAATATTGCTGATTCAGATGCCGTAGTTGCAAAAGATTTACGCGATCGCGTATTGGCGTTAGTAAAAGATGGTAAAAGCAAAGACGAAGTCATTGACTATATGATTGACCGCTATGGCTACTTTGTTCATTACGATCCACCAGTAACGCCGGCTACGTTAATTCTGTGGGTGTTGCCAGTACTCATTGTAATAATAGGCTTTGGCTTTATTGTTATTCGCCAGCGTAAAGCGTCGGTAAAACAAACGTGGAGTGACGCTGATGAAGTGATGCTCAATAAGTTGATTAAACAAAATAAACGTCAGGAGCAAAGTTAAATGATTCTAATGTGGGCGTCTTTTGCTTTACTCACACTCATTGCATTGCTGTTTATTATTGTGCCTTTTTTAAAAAAAGAGCGCGTAGTAACGATTACTCATAACGCTAATGCTGAGCTTATCAGCATTTATGAGCAGCGTTTAGTTGAACTGCAGGCTGATTTAGACAACCAACGCATAGACTCGCAAAACCACAGCGAGGCAATTGTTGAGCTAAAACGCCGTTTGCTAAATGAATTATCACCAGAAAAGTCACTCAATAGTCGTGGTGATAATCGTATATTTGCTTTAACAGGGGCGGCGTTTTTAATTGCGTTAGCGGGTATATTTTATGCAATGACCGGCAGCCAGCAACAAATAGCGGCTTGGCATGATGCAATGGACAATTTGGCCGATTATGGCCAACGCGCTGTAATGCAAAAAGGTGAGCCGTTAACTAAAAATGAACTGCAAGCGTTTGCATTGGCACTGCGTACTAAGTTAAGCCAAAGCGGTGACGATGAAGTGGCTTGGATGCTGTTAGGGCGTGTGGCTATAATGCTTAATGAGTTTGACATGGCAAAACAGTCATTTGATAAAGCATTGTCAATGAACTCTGATAATATGCAAGCTTTGGTGAGTTACTCGCAGGTATTATTACTTGAGGGTAGTGATGAAAATATGACTCGCGCAGCGGGTATGCTTTCTAAAGTACTACAAGCACAGCCAAATAACCTCGATGCGATTTCGTTACTTGCGCTGATTGCTTTTGAGAGAAAGGATTGGATACAGGCAAAAGCTGCATTTGAGGTACTTCTTGCCAGTATGGACGAGTCAGATACGCGTTATGCTATGATTTCAAAGCGCATTAGTGAAATTGATGGCCAAATAGCTAAGCAAAGTGAGCTAAACAGCCACGACCAGCGAGTTGTACAGGGTATTCAGGTTACGGTTAAGATTGACGAGCAACTCGAAGAGAAACAGCCCAGTAACGGTATTTTGTTTGTGTTTGCTAAAGCTTCTGAAGGTTCACCAATGCCTTTAGCCGTTGTTAAACTGACTGACTATAGCTTTCCAATCACCGTTGAGCTGAGCGACAAGAACGCCATGATGGCGGGGCTAAATTTATCCAGTGCTAATGAAATTGTTATTTCTGCGCGTATTTCTAATGATGATTCAGTGATGCCAAGTACTGGTGAGCTTGAAGGCCACTCTGAAGTACTGCTTCGTAAAGATGTGCGACAAGTGCAACTGAACATTGATACATTAATACCTTAAGGATTTGAGATGTTAAAACAAGGCTTACTTTTATTATGTTTACTCACCTTATCGGGCTGTGCTCAAGTGCCCGAGAGTAAATATGATGAGCGCGATCCCTTACAAAGTGTAAATAGACCCATTTATGACTTTAATATGGACGTACTCGATACCTATATTTTAAGGCCAGCAGCAGTGGGTTACATCACTGTTACACCGCAGCCTGTTCGTCGTAGTATTGTGCACTTTACCGATAATATTACTGCACCCGTTGATATTATAAATGCCGGCCTGCAAGGAAAACCAAGCAGTGCTGGAATTAATTTTGCACGTTTTTTAGTGAATTCAACGGTGGGTGTATTTGGCATATTTGATGTGGCCAGCTCACTTGGGCTTGAAGTAACTAGCGAGGACTTTGGCCAAACTTTAGGTGTGTGGGGAGTGGGTGATGGTGCTTATTTAATGATCCCAGCAATGGGGCCATCTACCGCACGTAACTTAACCGGTGATGTTGTTGATAACCTTGTATTGCCTGAAATAGCACTGACCACGCCACAAACCATTTTAGTGTTCGCACTAAAAGCGGTTGAAGCGCGTGCGTCTTTAATGGCTCAGGAAGGGTTATTAAATGATTCGTTAGATCCCTACTTATTTATTAAAGACATTTATTTTCAGCGTCAATTATACGAGTTATTTGACGGTAACCCGCCAATAAAAGAAGAGCCTGAAGATTTTGATGAAGATTTTTTAGAAAGTCTTTAATTAAAATAGAAACGCCAGCAAATGCTGGCGTTTTTGTTAATGGGCATCAAAGATCTCTTAGCTATCAATCATCACCTGCATTTGCTCACTAACCCAATTGAGAGCTTCGTGGTATGCATCAGGCACTTCATCACCTAAGTTTAGTTGCTGAGCTTTGTCATTCGCAGCTTGCCAATCACCTTGCTCATACAGAGTCACTAAACTTAAGTATTCGGCAAGTAGCCCTTCATTTTTTAATAGCGCTGTTTTTATCTCATTAGATAGAGGTAATTTAAGCATTACGCTGTCCATTTCTTCATCTAATATCGCATCCATAAGCGACATCATGCCAGTTAAGAACGCCATGCCTGTGTCTTTCAGTTTGCCATGTGAAATAGCTAACAACTCACAAAAACGCGCCCGCGTTAACGACAGTCTAATAAGCTCTAATGGCTTATCGGCAGAGACTTGTGCTGCAAACAATAAAGAGAGCAGCTTTTTTATTTCAGCAGCGCCTAATACAATTAGTGCTTGTTTTATAGTGCTTATTTCAGAGCGGCGGGTAAATGCTGCTGAGTTTGAATAGCGCAGTAGTTTATATGATAAGTTAACATCACGCTCAAATACATCGGTGATTTTTTTAAGATCCATTTCTACACTTGATGTTTCATAGAGCAGTTCAGCCAGTGCCATGCCTGATGGCGGTAAGGCTTTACTTTGCACCATCTCAGGTTTTGAAAAGAAAAAGCCTTGAAAGTACTCAAAGCCCAGTTCAAAAGCTTGGTTGTAAAGCTCGTAGGTTTCAACTTTTTCTGCAAGTAATTTAATATGAGGGTAAGGTTTTAAGTCCTCGATGAGGGCTTTAACGATTTCTATATCGCACTTTAAAAAATCAATTTTAATGATATCAATAAATGGATAAAAGTGGCGCCAAACAGGTTGGTGCGCGTAGTCATCTAGAGCGAGTGTATACCCTTTTTCTTTTAGATCTTTAACTATTGCGAGCAGGCGTTTTCCTGGCTGAACGGTTTCTAATATTTCAATAACTACCCCGTCTTTATTTAATAGCGTAGGGTAGCCTTTTAATAAGGTGTCTAGGGTAAAGTTAATATAAGCGGGTTTATTATCGGTTAAATCTTCAAGGCCAAAATTAAACTGACTGCCTTCAATTAGGCGAGACGTCGCTTCGTCGCCGTCAATATTTGGAAATACGTTATCTACCCCATCACGAAATAAAAGCTCGTAGCCAATTAGCTCCTTATTGCGATCTAAAATGGGTTGGCGAGCAGCGTAAAAATACATATAAGATTCCGTAAAGGTAGAAATTAATTAACATTGTAATAATATATTGGAAAACATTCAAAATAGCATCGGTAAAATGAATTTTATTAATAAAATATCATGGCTTGGGTAATTTTAATTAATCTAAACTTATTGTTTTTACTCTATTCGTTTTAAAAACAAGCGAATGGATGGTTTTTTATCTACTTAAATTAGCGGGTTGGAGTTATTAGCGATTACCGTGTTATAGTTGAGTAGAAAGCTTTTATTCCAATACTGTCTTAATTATAAGATTTCAAGAGTCATTATTTGGATTACAAGCCTATTATTACTTTTTTAAGTGGAGGCGAATTTGGAAACAGGAATGATTATTTCACTGGCATTATACTTTATTGTAATGCTAGGAATAGGACTATACGCATATAAGCAATCTACCAGTGATATTTCAGGGTATATGCTAGGTGGTCGTAATTTAGCCCCCAGTGTAGCTGCCCTATCGGCTGGTGCATCAGATATGAGTGGTTGGTTATTAATGGGTTTACCTGGCGCAATGTATTTATTTGGATTGAGTAAGGTTTGGATTGCAATTGGTTTAGTATTAGGTGCATGGGCAAACTACTTTTTAGTAGCACCAAGACTGCGTGTTTATACTGAAAAAGCCAATGACTCCATTACTATCCCTGATTTCTTTGCAAACCGTTTTGATGACAACAAAAATATCCTACGTGTTATCTCTGCAATAGTAATTATTGTTTTCTTTACCTTATATACTTCATCGGGAGTTGTTGCCGGTGGTAAGTTATTTGAAAACTCATTTCAAATGAGTTACGAAATGGGCTTATACATCACCACGGGTGTAGTAGTGGTATATACCTTGTTTGGTGGTTTTTTAGCGGTTAGCCTTACAGACTTTGTGCAAGGCTGTATCATGTTTATTTCGTTGTTGGCAGTGCCAATTGCCACCTACATGATGCTTGACCAACCCTTTATGGATACCTTAGCAAATGCAAACTATCAGCAGTTACTAAGCTCGCCTAAAGCAAGCGAAATTCATTCTTTAAGTATGCTTGACTGGTTTGCGGGCGGTTCTACCATTGCTATTATTTCTGCAATGGCGTGGGGCTTAGGTTACTTTGGTCAGCCGCATATTATTGTTCGCTTTATGTCTATTCGCTCAGTAAAAGAAATGCCAACCATGCGTCGTATTGGTATGTCTTGGATGACGCTATCCGCTATTGGTGCGGTATTTACCGGGCTATTTGGCGCAGCATTCATGATTGAAAACCAAATGCCGATTGCCGACAAAGAAACAATCTTCCTAGTATTAGCTGAATTAATATTCCATCCGTTAATTGCCGGTTTCCTACTAGCGGCTATTTTAGCTGCGATTATGAGTACTATTTCATCGCAACTATTGGTGTGTTCAAGTTCTTTAACTGAAGACTTTTATAAGATCTACTTAAATCGTAATGCTTCGCAAACTGAGCTGGTATTAGTAGGGCGTATTAGCGTGATATTGGTTGCGTTATTTGCAATCTACTTAGCGTATGACCGCAATAGTTCAATACTAGATTTAGTAAGTAATGCATGGGCTGGTTTCGGTGCTGCATTCGGTCCACTGGTATTGTTTAGCCTTTACTGGAAGCGTATGAACTTAAAAGGGGCTATCAGTGGTATGGTTGTAGGTGCACTAACGGTGCTTGTGTGGATTTATGCGCCTATTACTATTAATGGTGAGAGTTTGAGTAGCGTGATCTATGAAATCGTCCCTGGCTTTATTTTAGCAAGTATTGCGATTGTAGTAGGAAGCCTTATGACAGCTGAACCGAAAAAGGAAATTACTGATCTGTTTGATGAAGTTGAATCGTCATTATAAGTGATTAGTTAACCTAAGTTTTGGTTTAAAAAATGCCAACCAGTTTAACTGGTTGGCATTTTTATTGACTGACTTTTAACATTAGCAAATAGTGATGATTTACTCGCTTTTAGCTATCATTATTTAAAGGCATAAAAAAACTGAATTCGAATACGGAATTCAGTTTTTTTAATAATTACTATTAGGTTTTTAAAAGTACTAACTTGCAGCTTTATCTTTTATATCTGCAACGTTATCTGACTTTGTTTTTTTAGCTTTTGCAGGTACTTCTTTAGTCCCCTTAAGTACCGCCATAAAGTCGTCTTTACTTTTCGCAATCTCAAGTGCAAGCGACTCAACTTGTTGTTCACTTAGCGGCACATCTACTTTTTCAAGCATTAGTTCTAGTGACTCGGCGATATCGAGCATTTTGTCATAGGCATCAGCTTCTTTTTTAGTAGTAAACGTCATGCGCTCGACTCCGTTTCGTTCTACAACATATTTAACAACAACAGCCATGATTTCTCCTGCTTACTTACGTGGCAATATGATTATTTTAAATCATTAGATTACTGTTTTTATGTACAGTACAAGCTTGCGCGTTATTTTGCAAGCTTTAGCCTTAGTTTATCTGCAGCTTAGTTGACAATAAAGGCTGACTCTACTTTATTTATTAAGTCACTTTATAACGCGTTGCAGTAAAGGAGTCGCAAGGAGTGATTGTTACCGTTAGTACTTAGTAACCACAACGTTATGTAAAAGTGCTGGGTGTAAATAATCAACGAATGTTCATGTAGGAACGCAAAAGGAAATAGTATGAAATTAATTAAAATAATCTCGTTAGCAGCTGCTTTATGTTTATTACCTATGGGTACCACCTTTGCGCAAAGCGATATGCTATCAGAGCAGATGCAATCAGCCATGGTTAATATTAATAGTGCTGATTTAAAACAGTTAATTAAGTTACCAGGTGTCGGTAAGAAAAAGGCACAGGCAATTATCGATTATAGAGAAGCTAATGGTGATTTCGCATCACTTGAAGATCTAGCTAAAGTAAAAGGGGTGGGTAAAAAAATGCTAGCCAAACTTGATGGAAAGGTGACGTTTTAACTAAAAAGGGCGCTATGCGCCCTGATCAAACTGTTTTAAGGCAGCACCAAGGTGCTTTTTAGCAAAGTTAATATCTACTGGTGCTGTTAATAGCGGATAGCTCAACCCAGCTACAATTAAAAAGGGCACCAGTAACCAACCTTCGAAAAGAGTAAATATTAAAAAGAATGGGCTTAATAGCATCAGCTTTAGTATGCGTATAAAGACCCTGTCACTGGGTGATAGCATGCTTAAAGAGATAGCTATAACAGTTTGTCGTTGACGGACTTTTAAATGTTTAAGCTCATCAACTTGGCTTGAAAAAAAAGTAAACATATTAAAGTGACTTTTTAGTAATTAATCGACTGGCCACTAATATAAACAGTGTGGCGGTAAAGAGTACAAAAATAATTTCCATCCACGCTGGCATACTTAGGCTGGCAAATTGCCAATCTATATTTCCGCAGTCACCTGTCGCTTCAAAAAACTGCGGTATCCAGTGATGTAACGGTATAAATTCTGGAAAGTTTGGCTCAAATTCACAGCTAAATGCAAATGGGTCTGTGGTTGTTTGCATTTCAATGTGCTCACGGGCTATTAGCAACCCCCATACACTTGAAATCCCCCAAACAGCATAAGCGACAATACGTACTATGAGGCTGTTTGGTTTACTGGCTCCAATCATACCCGCAAAAAGTAGGCCTAATACTGCGGTGCGCTGGTATATGCACATAATGCATGGCGCTAACCCCATGTTGTATTGAAAGAAAAGTGCAGTAACTTCAAGCAGAAAAACAATCCCACTGAATAATAACCAAGGTGTACGCTGAGTACTTAGATTAGCAAGCCAGTTCATAACAATTCCGTATTTAAATAAGGGCTTA
Source organism: Pseudoalteromonas sp. S1609 (assembly GCF_005887255.1). Taxonomy (GTDB): domain Bacteria; phylum Pseudomonadota; class Gammaproteobacteria; order Enterobacterales; family Alteromonadaceae; genus Pseudoalteromonas. The sequence goes on from NZ_PNDJ01000007.1 coordinate 95,588, forward strand.
GATTATGACTTAGGATAAACAGCGGGGCAAGTAAAAGGAAAAAGCGAGGAGCTATGAAAGCTTTTCGCACCTCAAAGTTAGGGATACTCTGTTACATGACTTTCCCCAGAGCCATCAAGTTAATCCAGTTGTAAGAGCTAGTCAAACTGTCTCGTATGAATAATAGGTGGGCATTCATATTGTGTTTAATTTCTACCAGTAAAGTTACCCTTTTAATCACATACCTAGGTAATTTAACTTACTTTACTTGTTAGTTGTGACTTGTCTGGTACAATCAGTCAGTTAATCGTATGTAGCGATGTAATGTGAATTAATTCGAGTAGGAATTGAATGAGAATTTTTAAAGCGAAAAGCCCAGCAGGATTTGCTGAGGAATACATAGTAGAGTCAATCTGGAATGGTGATTTCCCTCCAGGTTCAATTCTGCCAGCTGAGCGTGAACTCTCAGAGTTAATTGGTGTTACTAGAACCACATTGCGTGAAGTGTTACAACGATTAGCAAGAGACGGTTGGTTAACAATACAACATGGTAAACCTACTCGCGTAAATAATTTTTGGGAAACGTCAGGGTTAAATATTCTTGAAACACTGGCCCGTTTAGACGAAGACAAAATGCCAGAGTTGACCGATCAGTTACTTTCAGCACGCACCAACATCAGCGCAATTTACACCCGTGCAGCAATAAAGCTTGCACCAGAGCGCGTTATTGAAATTTTATCGCAAAGTGATGAGCTAGAAGACAGTGCGCAAGCATTTGCTGATTATGACTATAAAGTGCACCATGAGTTAGCTGTTGCTGGTAACAATCGCATTTATGTGCTTATTCTTAATGGTTTCAAAGGCTTTTATTCTAAGATTGGTTGTCATTACTTTTCAGATCCTCGCACTCGTGAGCTTGCACGTCAATTCTATAAAGATCTAACTAAGCTTGCTGAGAATAAAGAGCACGATGGTGCGATATCCATGATGCGTAAGTATGGTCATCAAACCGGTGAAATATGGCAACATATTCGCGGTGATATGCCTAGCGACATTATGGATTAGAAAAAAAACCTGCTTTAAGCAGGTTTTTTTATGAACAATAATCCGTGTGTTTATCAAGCGTTCGCTATTTTAGAACGGCGCTATCTATAAATACGATTGTTAATTTATTTTTGATAGCCATAGAATAATGATTAATTAGATATGGTGCTATTGTAATTTAATAATTAGTGCCCATATTACTATCAGTATTGCGTAAGCAATTGACAATAAACTCAAAATATTTGGAGAATAAAATGGGTGTATTAGTAGGCCGCCAGGCACCAGACTTTACCGCTGCAGCTGTTCTAGGTAACGGTGAGATTGTAGATAGCTATAACCTTCACGAAAAAATCAAAGGTAAAAAAGCAGTAATCTTTTTCTACCCACTAGATTTCACTTTTGTATGTCCTTCTGAGCTTATTGCTTTTGATAAGCGTTATGCAGAATTCCAAAAACGTGGTGTAGAAGTAATTGGTGTTTCAATCGATTCACAGTTCTCACACAACGCATGGCGTAACACCGCAGTAGCAGACGGCGGTATTGGTAAAGTTCAATACGCACTAGTTGCAGACGTTAAACACGAGATCTGTAAAGCATACGACGTTGAGCACCCAGAAGCGGGCGTTGCATTTCGTGGTTCTTTCTTAATCGACGAAGAAGGTAACGTACGTCACCAAGTAGTTAACGATTTACCACTTGGTCGTAACATCGACGAAATGATCCGTATGGTTGATGCATTAGCATTCCACAGCGAGCATGGCGAAGTATGTCCTGCTGGTTGGACTGAAGGTAAAAAAGGAATGGATGCAAGCCCTGAAGGCGTAGCTAAATTCTTATCTGAAAACGAAGGCGAGCTATAATCTAGCCCTTTAGTCTAAGATAAAAAAAACCGCCATATTGGCGGTTTTTTATTGCTTTTAATTAAAACGAAAAGCTCACTTTAGTGTAAATGTAACGACCTCGAGGGTTGTGTACACCCGATGCGTAACCATACAGATCTGCATCACCGTCACCAATTGCAAATGGTGGCTCTTCATCAAATAAGTTATTAACACCTAGCGATACTTTTGCAGACTCAGTAATACGGTATGATGTTTGTAAATCAACCAATACTTGAGAATCAACAGTGCGCGATGTATTACTATCGAAGTCTAAGTTGCCATCGAAATCTATATCTGGCGTATCTTCAAACTCACCCACATAACTAATGTTCATATTCGTGTTGAATTGGCCAATTTCCCAGTTTGTTGAGAAAATCCAACGGTGTTCTGGGTAGCCATATTCACCAGTGTAATCGCGGCCGTCTTTTTCAAATTTATCTTGGTAAGCCCATTCTAAATTGAATTTTAGTAAGCCTAACTCATCCAGTGAATGATTGTAGTTTGCTGAAATATCAACGCCAGAAACTTCTTGTGATGATACATTTTCAAAAGTACTGAATATCTTTTGAATAGTTCCTAGGCTGTCAGTACCTGATGGTGGTAAGCGTACACATACCGTACTATTTTGGTTATTACACTCTGAGTTGTAAATTGGACCAAACTCTTGCTCATCAATTTTATTATCTTGGGTGATACTCCACACATCAATACTTAAACCAAAGTCAGTTGTGGGTGCCCAAATGAAGCCGACATTCCAAGATTCAGATTCTTCAGCTTCTAAATCTGGGTTACCGGCAAATTCAATGTTGTAATCTAGCGGGTCACAATCTTTACCTGTTGCATCACAGCGGTAATTATCAATAAAGAACTGACTCTCTTGAGATGGCCCTAAACCTACTTGTGCAAGTGAAGGTGCTCTAAAGCCTTGCGCCCAAGAACCGCGAACCGTGATTTCATCACTAGGTGCCCAGCGTAAAGCGACTTTAGGGTTTGTCGTAGTGCCAAAGTCACTGTAATCATCATAACGGCCCGCAAGTTGTAGCTCTAAGTTTTCCGCAAGTGGAATTGAAAACTCTACATAGGCAGCGTATTGGTCGCGCTCTGCGGCAGCTGAAACTGACTCGGTACCAAAGATTAACCCACGTTGAAATTGATCATCTGGCGTATCAGTTACGTCTTCTTCGCGGTATTCAATACCGGCCGCCATCATGACAACATCATCACCAAAGTTAAATGCTTCACCTGAAATGTTAGCATCGAACGACGTCATATGAGACTCACCTTGGCGAACCAAGCTCGTTGTGATTCTGTCAACAACAGCCGGATCGTTGTAAGTGCCGCCAAATGGGTTGTAGTTACCTGCGTCAATCTCTTGTTGTAAAAAGTCGGTGCGAACCCAACCTTGTGAACGATCCCCTGTTTGTAATGACTTGCTACGCCCTTTTTGTACCGCTGTTTCCCAGCTCCAGTCGTTAATTTCACCTTTTAAACCAGCAACAAAACGTAATGTGTCTGATTCGATATCCCATTGACGCGCGCCTGCATCCACTGTTCTGTAACGACCAATTTCTATATCTTGACCAAATGGGTTATTTGGATGATTCCCTGGTACGGTTAAACCCGCATCTTCATCAAGTGGCGTTGGTGCGCCAGCTGCAACTGAGCTGTTATGCTGTACAGCCATTTCTAAAAAGCCGGTGATGCCATTGTCGAAGCGGTATTCAAATTGTGAAATTGCGCCTACACGTTCTGATGCAGGGGCAATATAGCCGAATGGACCATAGTCAAATAAGCAACTACCACTTGATGTTGCATTTTCAGCAGGACACGAAGGATCGATTGTTTTAACGCCATCTACGTAAAAGTAGCCCGGGAAGCCACGTGATGAACGAAAGTCTTGGCCGCCATAAGGAGATTGATTAGCAGTACCTAAACGGCCCATTTCGTCTGATGATAAAGACGTGTTTTTAAAGTAATCAATAATAACGGACGCATTACTTTTTGCACTCGTTGTACCCCAAACAATGCTAGCCGTGGTTTCTTCATAGTTAGGGCCATCTGTGCCGCCGTAACCTAAATTAACTTCAATCCCGTCGATGTCTTTTTTCAAGATAACGTTTACAACACCTGCTACAGCATCAGAGCCATAGATTGCTGATGCGCCATCTTTTAAAATATCAATACGTTCAATTGCTGAAACAGGAATGCTGTTTATGTCAACAAATGAGTTGGTGATCCCTTCAGCAAATGCGCTTATAGCAACACGACGACCATTAATAAGTACCAACGTAGCATCAGCCCCTAAACCACGAAGGCTGACGGCGGCTGAACCATTAGCGGTTGAGTCTTGGTTATTGCCACGGGTTGAAAAAGTACCATTACCTGCAACAGGCATTCTTTCAAGAAGCTGTTGTAGGTTGTCATAACCCATGTTTTCGATGTCTTCTTTATTAATGGATTGTACTGGTGATGGGCCTTCGATATCGGAACGTTTGATACGAGAGCCTGTTACTTGAATACGTTCTACTTTTTCTGCAGTCTGCTGTGCAGCGTAAGTTGTTGTACTAAAACCTGCTGACAATGCGATAGTAGCACCGATGATTAAGCTCGGTGTAAATGCAATTGATTGCTTCATCCTTAAGTCCTTGTTGATATGTTATAATTTACTTGTTTTTTCAAGCCGAATTATTAATACCATGTAACTTAACTGTTATCAATTGACTGCAAAGCTGATTTTATTATCGGCACGAATATATACTGATTTTCTCAATAATGAAAAACAATGGGATACTCGCTATCTGGTGCGGGAGAGTGCTTTGGTCATTATTAAAAAATAAATCACTGAGCGACTTTAATTTGTAATAATTTGTATTTTCTTAAAAATTTAATCAAAAAAACGCCTAACATGATGTTAGGCGTCTTTATTTAAACTTTGTGTTTCATTAAACGTTCTTTTTCACGGGACCAATCTTTATTTTTACCATCTTCACGTTTGTCATGCATTTTCTTACCTTTAGCTAAATGGAATTCAAGCTTCACCCAGCATTTTTTCCAATACATAGCGGTGGCAACTAATGAATAACCATCACGTTCAGTTGCACCAACTAAGCGGTCAAGTTCACGCCTGCTTAGTAGTAATTTACGGTAACGTAGCGGGTCACAAATAACATGTGTTGATGCACTATTTAAAGGCTGAATGGTACTACCTAATAAAAATGCTTCACCGTTTTTAAGATGAATGTAAGTTTCAGAGATATTTACCTTACCTGCTCGGATACTTTTTACTTCCCAGCCTTGGAGTTCAACACCTGCTTCAAACTTGTCGTGTAAAAAATACTCATGTCGCGCTTTTTTGTTTAGCGCGATGGTATTACTTGTCGATTTTGATGAATTTTTCTTAGCCATAGTGCCCTATAATATACGTTATACAAGATGTTTTACATCGATTTTTTAAATTATACATGCAAAAGCGAAGGATTAATTTAAGCGCGATGAAAGTTTGGGGAAACGCACAAAGCTTGCTAAAATTCCTGCACACAGTTGGGAGTGAGTATGCCACAAATAGAAAAAAGCGCGCTGGTTATGTACAGCACTAAAGAGATGTTTGATCTAGTCAATGATGTAGAAGCCTATTCACAGTTTTTACCTAATTGTTCAGACTCAAAAATTATTAAGCAGCATGATAATAACATGACCGCTAGTTTAGAAATATCCAAAGCCGGTATAAAAAAATGGTTTACCACTGAAAATACGCTAATTGATGAGCAAACAGTGATGCTTCGCTTGGTTGATGGCCCTTTTAAAACCCTACAAGGTCGCTGGCACTTTCAGCAATTAGATGCGCAGGCGTGTAAGGTTAATTTACAGTTAGAGTTCGAGTTTTCAAGTAAGCTAATAGAGCTAGCGTTTGGTAAAATTTTTAATGATGTGGCTAAAAACATGGTGAGTGCATTTACTCAACGTGCAAAAACCGTGTACGGAGAACGTGCATGATAAATATTGAAGTTGTGTTCGCGTTACCCACTAAGGCAACCACGTTAAATATAGAAGTGCTGCAAGGTACAACGGCTGAGCAAGCAGTAATACAGTCAGGGATTATTAAAAAGTGCCCTGAGATTGATGCAACCGATTTAACTTTAGGCGTATGGAACAGAACGGTAAAGCTTAATCATGAGCTTAAAGATGGCGACAGAATTGAAATTTACCGCCCATTAATTGCCGATCCTAAAGATGCTCGCAGAAAACGTGCTGAAAAAGCCAAAGAAGAGGGCCGTGCTAATAAAGTCACTGGTGGCCGGCCGTTAGATCGTTAGACACAAAAAAGGTGAGCCATGCTCACCTTTTTTAACAACACTTTAATAGCTTCTTATTGCTCTAAAGGTGTTGTAAAGTTTTCTGGTTGCTCATAGTCGCCCGATACCGTAACTAGCTTCTCATTTTCAAAGTTTAATACTAATGATTTATATTGTTCATTGGCACGTCCTTTATTAAAGCTGTATACATAACGCCAAGTATTTTTATCGAAGGCGTCTTCGGCAATGGGTCTGCCTAGTACGTATAGTACTTGTTCGCGAGTCATATTAACGCGAAGCTTATCAACGTCTGATTGTTCTAAAAAGTTACCCTGAGGGATGTTGATTCTGTATACCCAGCTAGAACAACCTGCGGCTGAACTAAGCGTTAAAGCGACGATAAGCCAAAGAGACAAAGTTTTTAACGACTGCATTGTTAGTTGTGATCCTTATTTTTTATAATCTGCATGATACCGATTAGTTACTCAAGGTAAAACCCTTTTGAGTAATTGTTTTTGTTTAGCGTGTTAGGGCGAGGTTTTGACCATTAGTAATCAAAAAAGTTTAAACAATGAGTTGAGCAATAGTAAAAATAAACCGGCGACTTGGTCACTTTATATTGTGCAAACACGGTTTGGTCATTGGTATACCGGCATTACGGTTGATGTAGCCCGACGTATCGCTACTCATCAAGCAGGTAAAGGGGCAAAAAACCTCAAAGGTAAAGGGCCGCTGGTGCTCATTCATCAACAACAAGTAGGTACTAAAAGCGACGCGAGCAAATTAGAGTATGCGATTAAAAAACTTCCACGAGCAAAAAAAGAGGCTTATGTTGCTGCTTTTAAAGGGGGCCTTAATACCACAGGGCTTGTCAAAAGCTGATTAATAAATGCCTCAATTAGCAATACGGCTTCTTGATAGAGGGGAGTATTTATATTTTCGAGCGTATCTTTAGTACTATGATGGAAGTTATCTGCCCCCATAGAAAAGTACACATACGGGATTTTTTGTTTAGCGAATGAATAATGGTCGCTGGCTCTGTGCCAGTCGATTTGTTTAGTGTTGGTGAGTCGGCTCATTTTTCGTGATGAATAAACAGGCTTTAATTTGATCTTGTCACCGTTAATCTGAGTAAGTAAAGGGTTAAGCTGGCTTTTTAATGCGCGACTTGTTAGTGCGTATAACCGCTTATGTGACTTTTTAACTGCCAACATATCTAAGTTAATATTTAAAACAATTGGGAGTTGGCGCATTGTTTTGGCAAAGTGCTCACTGCCGTGTAAACCATTTTCTTCAGCGTCTGTTGCAACAAACATAAAGCGATATGAAGAAGAAACCGTTAGCGCATTCGATAAATAAAGTAATGCAGCAACACCCGAGGCATTATCGTTAGCACCTGGGTGTAATTTTCCTGCTTGTAGACCTAAATGATCATAATGCGCAGTAATAACAATAACAGGTAAATCTTTTACAGTATTAGTGGCAATAATATTAACGCCTTGTGCGTTAGAAAACAGCCCTGAGGAATAAGTAAAAGGTTGTTCACTTACTGTGAGTTGATGCCCTTTGAAGCGTGTTTTTAAATACTCCCTAGTGAGTAATGCTGCATGGCTATTCGTTTTTCTACCAGCTAATTCTGGGCCGGTTAGTATAGTTAAATCAGTCAATAATTGCGGCTCAATCTGTTTACAAAGGCCGCTCCAACTTATAAAAAAAACGATGCAGGTTAAGCTAAATAATTTAATAATGATTCGCCTTCGCAGTAAGTGATTTTAATGCAATGAGCTTATTGTCATAGCGCTGTTTGTGATGAATGAAGTCTGCTTTTTTTCTAGCTTTACGTAGATGAAACTCCGCTTTAGTTATATTACTTAATTTAAAGTAACTGCGCGCCAACCCAAAGTGACTTTCATGTAATGTTGGCGACATAGCGTTAGCTTTTTTATAATGACTAATCGCATTTGTATAGTCACCACTTACATAGTCACTGTTACCAAGCGATATATGATAATAAGGGTTAGTTTGGCGCTTTTTGTCAAGTTTTGCCAATAGCTTTTCGCCTTCGGCTACTCTATCTGTGAGTTTATATAATAATGCTAAATTACCTTGCGCAGTATTATCATTGGCGTTTAAGGCAATGGCAAAATGATACATTTTCTCAGCTTGTTGGAGGTCATCTAATTGTTTAAAGAGTACTCCTAAATTCCCCCAGCTGGCACTAAATGAAGAGTCGGTATTGATAGCTGCTTTAAAATAACTATAAGCTAAATCAAACTGCCTATTAATCAGTGCCTCGCCGCCTTTGTTGTTATAAAACATGGCGGTCACTCGTTTTTTTGACAGCGATGAAGTTGCAAAACGAGCTTGTCGGCTATTAGGATCAAAATCAATGATTAAACGCTTATTACGCTGATAAACAAGTGAGCTGTCTTTGAATTTAGTCTTATTGTCTATAGCAATGTTTATGTGCCCAGTGAGTAAATTAAACCCTCGATTTAACGCCCAGTACTCAGGAATATGTACTTTCTGAAAGCGAGCCTTCAGGCCTAAATGTTCGGCTAAGCTATACGCTAAAATAGAGAGGGAAAGACAGTTAGCATTTAAATCTTGATAGCTTTGAGACGCCGTTTGTGTGCCAGTAGATTGATAAGATAGTGAGTTATCACCATTTGAGAGTAAAAAACTGAGTAGACTATAGGCAATTTCATCAGCCGATTTATTTGTTTGTACGTAAGCACTTAATTGTTGTTTAAGGCTCTTATCGAGTTGAAATATTTGCTGTTCAGACTCTACAAGCTGCTGTTTAAGTTGCATTGGGGGAGTAATAATAGGGGGGGGCGTGCTTAAATTGGCGTTATATGTAGTGCTACACGCACTTAAACTCAGCAAACAAGCAGCCAGTAAATAATGTTTAGCTTGAACAGCACTCATACACACCTCTGTACAAAAAACACACTCAAGTATAGTGGTTATTTCATACAGAGGTTATTTTTTAATGTAACAAACTGTTTAACGCTGCTGATTAAACGTGGCTACTAGCGCATCAAGTGTTTGTGCACTGGTGGCTAAATCGCGAATTGCTTGTTCGGTGTTGATTTGTTCACTCATTGATTTATCACTGATCTCACTAATTTGCTCAATACTTCGACCGACATCATTTACAACGCTACTTTGCTGCTCGGTGGCTGTGGCAATTAGAGTTGCCATGTCGTTAATTTCATTCGCTGTTTCAGTAATCGTATTAAGCAACTCAACCGAGCTTTGCATTGCGCTGACGCTTTGTTGGGCTTTACCTTTCGATTGGCTGATATCATTTACAACATCATCTGAAATTTGAGTAAGCTCTTCAATCATTGATTGAATTTCAGTGGTTGATTGCGACGTACGATTCGCCAGAGCTCTTACTTCATCTGCAACGACTGCAAAACCACGACCATGCTCACCTGCACGTGCAGATTCAATGGCTGCATTAAGTGCAAGTAAGTTGGTCTGCTCTGAAATCCCTCTAATTGAATCTACAATACTGGCAATATCTATGGTCTTTTTAGAAAGCAGTGCAACTTGCTCGGTAATACCATCAATATCGCTGGCAAGAGCTGATATTGTCGTTTGGCTTTGTAGTACTTGTTGATGGCTTTGTTTGGTATTATCGCGGCTATCGTTAGTTAACTTAGCTGCATTCGCTGCACTTTGTGCTATTTCTTGCACGGTAGCGCCCATTTCATTAATCGCTGCAGCAACCGAAATAGTTTGCTCTTTTTGTTTATCCAGCGCTAACGAGTTTTGTTTTGCTTGTGCAAAGACATGATCAGAGCTTTGACGAATACCATGGCTTTCATCAGCTACTTGCACAATGGCGGTTTCTATCTTTTCAATAAACTGATTAAAGCCCGACGTCAAATTATTGAGTTCAGGTTGAGGTGATGTGGGTAGACGATACGCTAAATTAGCATCACCTCGACCTAAACGAGAAAACAACTCTGCCATTTTTGATAACGGTGAGGCTAAAGAGCGAGCTAACAAGTAACTGATCACACTTGCGATAAGTGCTGTCATGATAGTGAATGTGAATATTTGCCACTCTAGGGTGTTTACACTTGCGAATACTTCACTTTTTGGTACTTGAGCTAACACAAATAAGTCGGTGTTTTTAATTGGTGTGGCAGCAATCAGCGTGGCTTGTCCGTTAATATTTACTTCTTCTAAAGCAAAACCGTTTTCATCAAGTAATTTGTGATGAATATTAGCACTGTAAATACTATCTATATTAACCTTAGCGACTTTAGCTGCATCTTTATGTAGCTGAATTAAGCCATTTTTATCGGCAATAAATACAAACCCTGACTGTTCAATTTTAAACTGCTGTAGCAGTTTTTGCATATCAGTAATGCTTTTTGCTAATCCCGCTAAGCCGAATCCATTAAGCTGCTGATGATTAACAAACATTTTTACATCGTTTGCAGATTCCTGATAAATACTGATTGAATAAGGTTGTTTAGATTGAGTAAAAGCAAAAAACCAACCATCTGCAGCATCATTTTTTAAAACACGTAAAAAGCCATCTTGGTTCCAATATTGCGCGGTGTTTTTATTAGCCCACGAAGCGGTGGCAAGGTCATATTGCTCAACCAAACGATTGAGTTCTTTTAGTAACAACGCATCGTTGGTGTTGCCAGAGTTTGCCCAATCTAAAATAAAGGTATTGGCAGAAAGCTGCTGTGCTGCGCCTAAAAGTTCATTGATCTCCCCACCAATATGATTACTGATTGTTTGCAGCTTACTTGGCAGTTCTGATTCGATCATGCGTTGCTCAATAATATTCTTTGAGTTATGCAAAGACGTCAAACCAATTAATACAGCAACACAAATAGCAATAATGCTTCCAAGCGCTGTTATTTTTTGAGTAATAGAGAGATTTTGTATCGTCATGGTAGTGCTTATATATTTACAACTGAGGCAATGAGGCGATTATTCTAGCACATTATTTATTTTCGGCTATTGATGAATAATTTACATTTAAATAAAAAAAGCCCACAGCAAAAAGCAAATGGGCTTAGCTTCTAACAATTGAAAGTTCTAGGGTTATAGAGTTACACTATTTTTTTCATTGCCGACATATAACCGCGTAATTTAGCACCCACTTTTTCAACAGGGTGTTCACGCAGTGCGGTATTTATTTGAATCAATGTTTGATTATCTACTTGGTTACTTTGCTCATTTAAGCCTCTGCCAATAACATCGGTATCAATATCTTGCATAAACTCTTGTAGTAGTGGCAAACATGCATGGTTGTATAAGTAACAGCCATACTCTGCCGTATCGGAAATAGTACGATTCATTTCAAACAGCTTTTTACGTGCAATGGTGTTAGCAATTAACGGCGTTTCATGCAATGACTCATAATAGGCAGATTCTTCAATAATACCGGCTGCAGTCATGGTTTCAAATGCCAGCTCTACGCCAGCTTTAACCATGGCTACCATTAAAATGCCGTTATCAAAAAATTCTTGCTCAGTAATTTCTACATCACTCGCTGGGGTTTTTTCAAAATGAGTTTCTGCAGTTTCAGCACGCCACTTTAATAAGTTAGCGTCATCATTTGCCCAGTCTTCCATCATTACTCGTGAAAATGTGCCATCGATAATGTCATCTTGATGTTTGTTATACAGTGGACGCATGATTACTTTTAGCTGCTCACTTAATTCAAACGCTTTTACTTTGGCAGGGTTTGACAGACGGTCAAGCATATTGGTAACGCCGCCATACTTAAGTGCTTCTGTGATCACTTCCCAGCCATATTGAATTAGCTTTGAGGCATAACCAGCATCAACGCCTTTATCAATCATTTTATCAAAACATAGAATAGAGCCAGTTTGTAGCATGCCGCACAGAATGGTTTGCTCACCCATTAAGTCAGACTTAACCTCAGCAATAAAAGATGATTTAAGTACTCCCGCACGATGACCACCTGTACCTGCGGCATAGGCTTTTGCTTGTGCCAAGCCATGACCCTGAGGATCGTTCTCTGGATGAACCGCAATGAGTGTCGGTACACCAAAGCCGCGTTTATACTCTTCACGTACTTCTGACCCCGGACATTTTGGAGCAACCATAATAACGGTAATGTCTTCACGAACTTTCATGCCTTCTTCAACAATATTAAAGCCATGTGAGTAAGCAAGCGTTGAGCCGTGTTTCATTAATGGCATAATGGCATTAACAACCGCAGTGTGTTGCTTATCAGGTGTTAAGTTAAGTACTACATCGGCTGTTGGGATTAATTCTTCATATGTTCCCACTTTAAAACCATTTTCCGATGCATTTAAGAATGACTGACGACGCTCAGCAATCGCTGATTCACGCAGTGTATAGGCTACATTTAAACCCGAATCACGTAAATTTAAGCCTTGATTTAAGCCCTGTGCGCCACAGCCTACAATCACTAACTTTTTACCTTTGAGTGCAGCAACACCATCGTTAAATTCGTCTGCCCCCATAAACTCACATTGTGCCAGTTGCGCCAATTGTTCACGTAAAGGTAAGCTATTAAAATAATTTGCCATGATTAAGGTTCCTATTAATTCAATTTGTTAGATGCATTGCATTTGCTTTGCTTGGAATAACCATATGAAAAATATCTTCTTGCGTAAAATGATATATTTGAATTAAAGTATTTCATAATTTGAAATACTGGTGTTGTTATGGATCATAAGCATTTACATTACTTTTTGGCGTTGGCAAAAACGCTTCATTTTTCTCGTGCCAGTGAGTTGTGCCACATAAGTGCGCCTACTTTAAGTCGTAATATTAAGCAGTTAGAAGATGAAGTAGGGGTGATGCTGTTCCAGCGAGATAATCGCAGTGTCAAACTTACTCGCGAAGGCGTTGCATTTAAGGAGTATGCTAGTGCAACGCTCAGTAATTGGCAGCGTTTTAAGGCCAATTTAAACGAACCGCAACAACATATTTATGGCAATGTGAGCCTTTATTGCTCTGTTACTGCATCTTATAGTTTTTTGCATCATATTTTGGAGCAGCTCAGGGCTCAGCATCAGCATATTGAAATCACCTTAAATACGGGCGACCCTGCTCTGGCAATAAATCGTGTATTAGACGGTCACGAATCCATGGCTATTGCAGCTAGGCCCAGTAAATTACCTGCACAAATTGCATTTGTAGATATTGGTTATTCGCCACTGGTATTAATTGCGCCCACTATTCAATGTCCGATCACAGAAAAACTAATCAATAACAGCGAGACTATTGATTGGTCAGAGCTTGAATTTATTGTTGCTGAACAAGGGTTTTCACGACAAAGGTTAGAGCAGTGGTGGCGAAAAAGTAACGTGCAAGGAAAAATCTATGCACAAGTCGCTGGGCATGAGGCTATGGTATCTATGGTGAGTTTGGGCTTAGGTGTGGCCATGATCCCAAAAATTGTTCTCGATAATAGCCCTTTAAACGATAAAGTTCAGATTTTGGATAGTAAAGATGAGCCCCCACAAGGGTTTAAAATTGGCTTGGCGGTATTACACAAAGAATTAAATGATCCTGCGATTAGTGCGCTGTGGAATATTGCTCAAAATATGGGGGAAAACATAATATAGGCTTGTTGAATGATAAAAAACTGTTAATATAAACCGCTAATACTTATGTGTTTATTAACATCTTTGTTGTGATGTCTGAGAGTTTCGATTATGGATAATACTGCCTCACTTGCTCATTCTGCCCAGTGTTTAAAAAAAGCCATTCCGCTTATGGTGAAGTACAAAATGGCGGTAACGCCGATTAATTATGCAATTTGGTATTGCTATGTACAGGGCGATAATCCACAACTAAATTTAGAGCTTGATAGAGTTATCGGTCAGCACAATACTTGTTCTGCTCAAAGTGCACAGGAAATATTCGATAAATATATAAATGATGAAGAGTTAGCGTTTTTCCAACAAATGTCTGAAAGATTTCATAATACGGTAGAGCAAGTACAGTTTGATTTGAGTGATTCTATTCAATATTCAAAAAGTTTTACCACCTCGTTAGTTGACTCACAAAATGAGTTAAAAACACTCTCTAGTATAAACTCATTTAATGAAATTCTCTCTTGTGTAGAGCGTTTAACAGACGAATCAATTGCAATGCAAGATTATGCTCGCGGCTTCCAAACTAAATTAGCGCAAGCATATAATGAGATTAAAGATTTAAAAGAAGCCCTCACTATGACTCAAGAAGCGGTTGATAAAGATTCGCTAACGGGGTTATTAAATCGCGGTAAATTTGATACCGATATAGTTGAGTTTTGCCTTCATGCATCTTCACAAGATGAGCAAGCTAAGATAGCCGTGTTAATAATGTTAGATATTGATCACTTCAAGCGTTTTAATGATGATTTTGGCCATCAAAAAGGTGATGAGGTTCTCAAGCTTGTTGCTCAAAAAGTGCAAAATAGTGTGCAAGAACAATATAATGCTTATCGTTACGGTGGTGAAGAATTTTGTATTACGGGTTACTTTGATAGCATTAATGATGCGATGACATTTTGTAATCAGTTGCGTTTGAGTATTGCTAAATTAACCATTCGTAAAAAAGAAGATAGCAATAATAAACGTAATATCTCAGCAAGTTTTGGTATTGCTTTAATGGAGCCCTTTAGTAAGAGCTGTTTGTTAGTAGAAAAGGCCGATAGAGCACTTTATTTAGCTAAAACTCATGGTCGAAATCGAGTTGAAATAGCCGCCAATTTGTAAACGTGTTCCGTTTGTATCAAATTTGTTAATGATTGTAACCTTCTAGAGCTTGTACTTATACTACTTGCTACTATAGGGTCAAAGCCACTTTATAAACTAGTGAATAACTCCATGGCGTTACATCTGAGAATAAAAATATGCATTTTATTGGTGTTGTTTAGCGCTAATGCGATTGCTCAGACGCAGCAAAATATCACTACTGGTGAACTTAAAATGAGTGTCAGCTTAGGGGTAGGGGTGATCAGTAATCCTTTATATGGAGCAGACAATATTCCTTTAGTGGTTGTCCCACAAGTGGCTTATTATGGCCAAAATTGGTTTTTTGATAACGGTCGTTTAGGCTACTCTTTTATACAAAGTGATACGCATAACATTAGCTTTGTGTCTGAGATTAACCCAGAATCACGGTTTTTTATTGATTGGCACCCGCAAAATATATTCCCGCTCACAACAATGTCTAATAACGAAATATTAGAATCACAAGATGTTGAATCTCCGCGCCAGATTAATATTAATAATATTCAAAAAAGACGAGTAGTACTGGATGCTGGCGTCAGTTATGTTTTTGTAAAACAACAACAGGTATTTTCTGCGCAATTATTGCATGATGTAAATAGTGTTTATAATAGCTACAGAGGATCATTACAATGGCAATACCATTTTGATCTTAAGTTGTTAAAACTTAAATCGACGTTAGGCGTTAACTACAAATCAGCCAAACTAAATAATTACTTTTATGGCTTAAACAGCGCAGAATTTTCATATGGTAAAATAGAAGTTGGTAGTAGCTGGCAACCTTATGCTAAAATCGACGCCCGTTGGCCGGTAGGTAAAGCCAACGCACTTCGTTTTCATTTAGCATATTATGACTATTCAGCAATGGATAGTAGCCCGCTATTTGAACATGACTATTCAATGACCGCCTTTATAGGATTCGAACATACATTTTAATATGAAGTGTTTTATGTTGGTTGTGTTTGCAGCTTCATTTTTTAGCAACCCAAGTGTTGCAAAAGCCCCTTCACTTAACGTATCACCCAAAGTCTGTGTGGTTTCCGAACAACAAGAGTTCTGTGATCTTGAGTTAAAATTTAAGTGGCAATTGCCTGAGCCAATCGATGTGTGTTTATACCAGCAAGATACTCAATTGAAATGTTGGCAAGGGGTAAAAAAAGGGCAACTTAGTTATAAAGCGCGTGTTCAGGTGGAGACCATATACTCCCTGATTAATCCCCTTACAGGTGTATCATTAGCGAGTGTGCAAGTAGAAGTGCAAACTGCATACGCGAAGAAGAAACATCGGCTACGCTCACCTTGGAGCTTTTTTTAATTTAGGAGCAATAAATGCCAAAGATATTACTTGTTGAAGATGACCTAGGGTTGCAACAATTAACCAAAGACTATCTTGAGCATAATGGCTTAGAAGTTGACGTATTAGATCGCGGAGACGAAGTGTTTCCTTACCTGAGTGAAAACGATGTTGATTTAATCATTCTAGATGTGATGCTGCCAGGAAAAGATGGCTTTAGCGTGTGCCGCCAAGTGCGCGACAAATACACCTTACCTATTTTAATGCTTACTGCAAAGGGCGAAGATTTTGACCAAGTTATTGGCCTAGAGCTCGGGGCTGACGATTACGTTATTAAACCTGCGGAGCCGCGCGTGTTGTTGGCTCGAATTAGTGCATTATTGCGACGTGGACAGCCTAGCGTAAGAGCCATTGAGGAGCTTAAGTTTGGTGATTTATCAATAGATAAAACCAGTCGTATTGTAAAGTTAAGCGGTGTAGAAATCGTATTGACCTCACATGAGTTTGAATTACTGTGGTTATTAGCTTCAAATGCAGGAGAAGTACTCAGCCGAGAACATGTGCACCAACATATGATTGGACGTGAGTACGACGGGCTCGATAGAACCGTTGATGTACGTGTATCTCGAATTCGTAAGAAGCTTGGTGATAATAGTGATAAGCCATACCGTATTAAAACGGTGTGGGGGCAAGGCTATTTATTTGTATCAGATGCATGGGACATGTAATTAATGCAAGGTATTAGGCTAGGTTAATGGGGAAGCTATTTATAAGCCTTTACGTGTATATTATTGCCTCTTTGTTTATTGCCAGTGGTGTTATAGAGCAGCTTTGGCCGTATGATGAATCTGAGCAACATGTTTTGTTAGATGATGAATTTGGGCAGTCATTATGGCTGCTCTCTCAAACGGCAGATGGTCTTGAACAGCTAAAGCATAATTTTGATAGTCAAGTTATCTCTCAGCAAGATTTAGTTCTCCCTCCTGAGCAGCAATTACAATTAGCTCAAAATAATTACCTTTACTTGTATGATAAGCAGCAACGTATTGTTTGGTATGTTACTTTAAATAATTCTCAGTTGTTACAAGTAGGTCCTGTAGGTGTCAAAGCTAAAAACACTGGGACCGTAATACCTTATTTATTGGTGCTATTTATTATTAGCTTACCGATAGGGTTATGGAGCTTATTGTTATGGCGAGACTTTGCTAAGCTCAGCCAAGCCTGTGAAGCCGTCGGAGGCGCGCAAGATTTTCAATTAAGCGACCGCTCTAAATCATTTTTTTTACCCATCACTGATACGTTGCAAGTAATGCAGCAGCGGATTGAGTTTTTATTGAGTGCTCAACAGGAACTGACCTCATCAGTGTCACATGAGTTTAGAACACCATTAGCGCGTTTGAAGTTTGCAATCGCGATGTTAGAGGATAAAACTCAGGACATCAAAGCACAGCACTATTTATCTGATATGCAAATGGATATTCATGAGCTGGAATCCTTGGTATCAGAAATGTTGGAATACGCTCGTTTAGATACACAGCAACCAAGCTTACAATTGGCTCCTTGTGATATCGTTGCATTAATTAAAGCCAATATCGAAAAAGTAAGTTTTGATACCCCTATTAAATTAACAACAACGCTACCGAGTCAATTCATTTACGTATGTGATAGTCATTTTATGTCGCGAGTGCTACAAAATTTAATTAGTAACGCACTAAAACATGCTACGCAAACTGTGCATATTAGTTTAACTGCCAACGCCGAAAAGTTATTTCTGGTTATTGAAGATGATGGCCCAGGTATTGCGGATGCTGAACGTGAGAAAGTGTTTAAACCTTTTACCCGTTTAGATAAAAGCCGTGATAAAAAAACCGGTGGGTTTGGATTAGGGCTAGCAATTGTAAATAAAATTATTAGCTGGCATAAAGGGCAGTGTAAGATTGAAGACTCACCACTGGGTGGGGTTAAGTTTATTATCACCCTCGACAACTAAATCCCAAACAATAAAAAAGCGCCATAAAGGCGCTTTTTTGCGGTTTAAAACCAAAAAATCAACAAGTAGCAAATAGATAGACAGACCATTTATAGAAAAGTTCTATTTTATTTACTAGTTTTTTCTAGTAATGGCATCAGCATTTGCTCTAAGCCATTAAGCTTCACTTCGTACATCATAGCGAGCTGAGAGCCAAGCTTGCTATCAGGAAAGCCTTGTTGTTTAAACCACACTAAATATGGCTCAGGCAGCAAAAGTAAAGGGCGTCCCGCATACTTGCCAAATGGCATAATGGTGTTAATCGCTACTTTTAGTTGTTGAGGATCCATTACTGACATCTTTTATAAATAATGGGGGTAAGTGTAAGGGATTTTAAGGAAATAAAATAGGCTGTAACGGGCAAGTAACAGCCTATTGATAGAGGGAGTAGGCCCTCTAATTTGAGAATCTTATTGGTCACTTAAAAGCAAGGGGTCCGTTATTTGTCTTTTATAAAACACAAACTTAGGTATTAGCTTTATTCAACCAACACAGACATTTTACCTGATTTTTTCACCAATAAAATACTCAGATGTAAAGGAATGTAAATGCAATCTATTTGCATCTAAGCCCGATTACGGAAACAAGGTTTGCTTTACATGCTCCGCAAAACCGCTACCAGCCTCTAAATAAAAGTTATAAGTAGAATCTATTCCCATATCTTCTAATTCTTTTTGCTGATCGGGGTAGTTAGCAATCGCAGTTACTTGCCCTTTATAGCCTGATGCTTGTAATTGCTCTAAAGCAAAAATATTTTGCATATGCTTAGGCATAGTTAACATAACCATTTCCACATGAGAGTGATTAACGCGCTGCCAAAAATCAGGGTCGGTGGCATCGGCAATTAATACTCTGCGTCCACGTTTAATATGTTTATCGACCACCTCAGGTTTAATATCAATACCTGCAACTACATCAGGGTGAGTTGCGTTTATTGTTTC
The DNA here is from genome assembly GCF_005887255.1 of Pseudoalteromonas sp. S1609. Taxonomy (GTDB): domain Bacteria; phylum Pseudomonadota; class Gammaproteobacteria; order Enterobacterales; family Alteromonadaceae; genus Pseudoalteromonas. The sequence goes on from NZ_PNDJ01000007.1 coordinate 114,807, forward strand.
ATAGGCACCAGTGCCAATTCTACCCATACCAAAGATCACTATTTTCGTATCATTTAAGTTTACAGGAAGCTCTTCTGCTAAACGGGTCTTGCTTTCAAACTTCAATAAGAGGCGTTCAATTTTAACGTACAGCTCGTTAGAGCGTTTATTTAAAGGGGAGGCAATCACAAATGTAATTGATACGGCAATCGCGATAACCGCGAGCCATTCAGAGGTAACCATGCCGCTAGATGCAGCAACTGCACAAACAATTAAGCCAAACTCACTAAAGTTAGCCAAACTAAATGCGGTGAGTAAAGAAGTACGAGCACGCAGTTTAAATAAGTTAGTTAGTATGTAATAAAGCAGCGTTTTAACAGGAATAACCAATACTAAAATTAAAGCAACGACTAAAGAGTGGGCAGTAAGTTCTGCGCTTAAACCAATACTTAAGAAAAAGCCAACCAGTAATATATCTTTAAGGCTAAGCAGCGATTTAGACAGCTCACCTGCTTTTTTGTGAGGGGCGAACATCATGCCAATGATCAATGCGCCTAAATCACCTTTTAATCCTGCGAATTCAAAGGCATTGTACCCAGCTACCAATGCAAAGAAAAAGCCAAATAGCGGCAGCAACTCACCGTGTTTAGAGCGGTTTAAAACCCAGTACATAATTGGGCGAAACAAAGGTAGTGCAACAATTAACCCTAAAGCCCAAATGTTCGGTACTTTACCTGTACTGACCGCTAAGAATATGACTGCAAATATATCTTGCATAACCAAAATACCAATGGCTATTTTACCGTGCAAACTTGCCATTTCACCGCGTTCTTCAAGTACTTTTACAGCAAATACCGTACTGGAAAAGCTCAGAGCAAAGCCGACTAACAATGCACTTTGCCAGCTTAAATCGACAAATAATGGCAGTGCGAATACACCAAGCAGCAACATGAAGCCACTAAACAATGCGCTACTTAAAATAATATGTATGGTGGCAGGAGCCCACACTTGTGGTTTTATAAGGTTAGAAATTTTTAGTTTGAGGCCAATACTAAAAAGTAGCAGTGTGACCCCTAAAGAGGCAATCGTTTCGAGTAGCTCCGTGCTTTTGTAACCCGCTAAATTAAGAATAAATCCGGCCATAAGAAAGCCGATAAGCGGCGGTAATTTTAGCTGATATATACCAAAACCGCAGACGAAGGCGGTAGCAAAATAAATTAGTTCCATAGTTATTAGTATCACTGCACTTGGCATTGTAGTGTAGCGAAAAACAATGCTTATTGACAATTTATCTACTTATTTCCTACTGCTAATTGGCTGATAGTGAGTATTTATCACCTGATTGCTAAAACACCTTTATGTATGCATAAAGGCGGCTGTAAAGTACAAAAAACACACATAAATGGCTGGTTTTATGGTAAACAGCATGTAAATAGCAGTTTTTCGCTGACAAGCGCTTTTAAATGTGGTTAAGATGCCATAACGAAGGAGTTTAAGTGTAAGCAAACAAGTGTATTGCTTAGCTTAAGGAGAAAATATGTTTAAAAAGATTTTAGCATCGGTAGGCATTGGTGCCGCCAAGGTGGATACTATTTTAGAAACCGAGCATCTTCAGCCTGGCCAACTATTCAATGCACAAATTGTTATTAGTGCAGGTGATGTAAGTCAAGAAATTGCGGGTTTAGATTTAATGTTAGTTACTCGGGTTAAAGTAGCCAGTGAAGACGGTGATTACTTTACTAATCATGTTATTGATCAATGGCGCATAACTGACATTGGTACTGTTGAGCCTGGTGAAGTTAAAACTATCCCGTTTGAAGCCCGTTTGCATTCAGAAACACCAATTACTGAAATTAATGCCGGTTATAACCAGTCTTATGTGTGGTTAGAAACAGGGCTTGATATTGACCTTGCGCTTGATCCAACAGATAAAGACCATTTGCACATCTATCCGAATGAAGCAGTTAAAACCTGTATGCAAGCAATGGAGAAGCTAGGATTTAGTTTAGTTAAAGCAGATGTAGAGCAAGGCCATTTACGTGCTTCTACTTTTCAATCTGTGTCTGGGTGTTATCAAGAGCTTGAATATCAACCAAATAGTCGCAGCTTATTTGGCATAAAGGAAATTGAACTGTCGTTTATTCCTGAAGCGCATAAAACGCATGTACTGATTGAGTTAGACAGAGCATTTAGAAGTGACGGTTATGTCGATTTAACTATCGAGCATGATCATGTTAACTTATCTCAGTTATGTGATCAGTTAGAGCGATTATTTGCTTAATAAGATTATGGGGCCTTTTAGTAAGGCCCTGTAATAATAAAAGGTGTTTAAATGGCGTTTAAATGTGAGCCATTCTCTGCGCTCGACTCCCAAACCCTGTTTGCAATAATGCGTGAACGTGTTGACGTATTTGTTGTAGAACAAGCGTGTCCTTACCCCGAACTTGATGATGTGGATATTGCAGATGCTACTCGCCATTTGTATTCACTCAATAGGCAAACAGTAAATGCCTATGCTCGTTGTTATGAGAAAGATGCACATTATAGTGCGATAGGGCGTGTTTTAGTTGCTCAATCACAGCGCAGCTCTGGTTTAGGCAAAGAATTAGTTAGCCAGGCTATTGCCTGTTGTAGAACTCAGTGGCCTACTCGTGATATTTATATAGGCGCACAAACCTACCTACTGAATTTTTATCGCTCATTTGGTTTTGAGTGTGTTGGGGAGGAGTACTTAGAAGATGGCATACCTCATCAAGATATGATTTTAAAGCAGTAGATAATTCTTAATAAATAAAGGCCCACATTAGTGGGCCTTTATTTTACTAGCTAAGTAAAGAATGTAAAAATACTAAGCTAATGGCGATAGGGCATACAAATTTAGTGTACCAAGGCCATATTTTCCAAAATAAGGTGTTATGTACTTCAGGGTTACCTTGCTGGATTGCTTTGAGCAGTGATGACCTATACCAGATCCACCCTACAAAAATACAACACATAAGTCCTAATAAAGGTTGCGCGACTTTAGTTGTTAAGGTGATCACTAAACCAAATAACGTGCCTAAGTTGCACACTATGGTAATACTAACTATGGCAATTAAAGCACCTATTAACCATGTTGCTTGCACACGCTTCATTGCAAAGCGCTCTACAGTGTACGATACCGGCGCTTCAAGCATTGAAATTGACGAGGTTAGAGCGGCAATACTCATTAATGCAAAAAAAGCAAAGCCAACAAATAAACCCACACCACCCATGCCATCAAATAAGGCGGGTAAAACCTGAAATACTAAGGTGTCTTCTGAAAGCAGTTTACCTGTTGTTGACGAGAATATTTCAACACCTTGGGCTTGTGCAACATACATCGCGGGGATAATCAGTAAGCCTGCTACAAATGCGATGAATACATCAATAAGCGTAACATAAGCCCCCAAAGAGACGAGGTTTTCTTTTTTACTGATATATGAGCCATAGATAATCATTACACTGGTGCCCAGTGACAATGAAAAGAAGGCCTGTCCTAGTGCACTGACTAATAAGGTGGGATCAAAAATAGAAGAAAAGTCAGGGACTAGGTAAGCTTTTAATCCCTCAACAGCGCCTTCTTGAGTCATTACATAGGCAATTAAGGCAAACAAAATACCGAGCAAAGCAGGCATTAAACGTTTTGACCATTTTTCAATACCATTTTCAACACCGCGGCTAATAATAGCAACGGTTAAAATAATAAATACCACAGTAAAAAGAATGTTACGTGTAAGTGACTGTTCACTTAACCACGAAGATGCCGCATCTGCGCCTATGAGAGTAGTAACCGGCTCTAAAGTCGCACTTAACATCCAACCAGCAACAATCGCATAAAAGCTTAGTATAAAGCCTGCACATAAAATCCCGCCAAAGCCAACAGCAAAGGCAAACTGCTTTTGCCAAGGTTTAGTGGTTAATTTAGTTAGTGAAGAAACCGCATTAGCTTGTCCATGACGACCTATCATCAGCTCTGCCATTAAAGCAGGATAGGCTAAAAAGAAGGCCAGTACTAAGTACGCGACTAAAAAGGCAGCCCCGCCATTACTTGCTGTTTGTGTCGGGAAACCCCAAATATTACCAAGCCCAACAGCAGATCCTGCCGCAGCCATTATAAAACCAAAGCGGGAGCTAAACTCACCTCTTACTGCACTCATATTATTTTGCTTCTCTATTTTTTCGACGCCGTGACAATCTACTGGAATTGTAAAAAAATAAAAAGTGCTTATTTGACTTAGTCGCACAATTATTGCGTTTTATTTTCAGATATAAATAACACGTGCATTTTTTGATTATAAATAGCACGATTTCTTTAATTATATTGCGTTAGTTAGAACGGATGGTACTGTTTAATTAATATCTAAACCGCGCAATCGTAAGTGTAAAGCAGGCCCCACCAAGGTGCTCACTTTTACTCACTTCTATTGAACCATGATGCCAATCGGCTACTTTGGCAACGATAGCCAATCCTAACCCGTAACTGTTGTCACTGCGATTACGGTGGCTGCGCTCACGGAAGAACGGGCTAAATACTTTTTGATTGTTTTCTTGAGCTATGCCTGGGCCATCATCGGCAATGCTGATCACTAGAGTGTGCTCTTGTAGCGAGGCGGTTACTTTAATGTGATGATGTGCAAAATCGCAGGCATTATTAATTAAGTTAGCGATCGCTCTTGCTAGCCAATGTAAGTCAGCAAAAATAGTATGATCATCACATTCTAAAGAAATATTAAGCGAACGTGCGGTTATTCTTGGTTCAAGCTGCAGCACAATGTCACTTAGATATTGTTTAAGGTTTGCTGATGAGTAAGTGAGTTTATTGGCATTTTGTTCCAAAGTAGCAAATGCTAAGTAGCTTTTTAACATTGACTCCATATGATCCAAATCGGTTTCCATACGGGTTAGGTAATGCTTTATTTTGCTCTCATCATGGCTATCAAGTGCAGCGTCAACACCAAAGCGTAAGCATGCTATTGGGGTTCTTATATCATGGGACAGGCTTGAGGCCATCAGTTTATTTTCAGCTACTAACTTTTCAATTTGGCTTGCCATGCGGTTAAAGGTCAGTTCCACATCTTTAATATAGGTAAAGCGAGAGGGCTTAATTCGGGCTTTAACATTACCGGATGCGAACTGTTTTGCCGCATCATTTAATACTGTAAGACGTTTTGCTAAAGGGGTAATAATAAAACCCATAAAAACACATAAGCCAGTATAAAATAACAAAGTTAAAATTATGTCGTTTCGCTGTGTGCTCTCGTAAGGCTTATCTAAACGCATGGTTAAATGGTAAGGGCTTAATGCATCATTAGTGTAGAGCATGTAAAAGCCTTGCTCGTCCTCGAGTATTAACCCGCCTTGAGTTTGCATTTTATCTAATAGCGCTGATGGTAATGCTAGCGACTGATTTAATTTGTAGTTAAGAGTCAGGTTAAAATCTTTGGCTAACTTAGTTACCTGTTCTGGTCGTGCCTGTGGCTTTATAGCTGTGAGCTGTTTACTTAACCCGACAATAATCTGGCTTTGTACACTAAACTCATCCAAAGGTGCATGTGCTTGTTGGCTAAATGCATCAATAAGCCAACCTAAAACAATAATTGAAAGCAGCGCACTGCCTAGTAGTGAAATATAAAACTTTTTCATTGATGCTATTCCATAATAGGCTGGGTGTATTGAAGTGACGTTTATTATTGTCGCGCTTATTATTTAAGCGCTCAGGCATTAAAACTTACCACGCTGTAGTCACAAACAAATAACCACGCCCCCAAATAGTTTTTATTTTTTCTGGTTTTTGCGGATCATCATTAAACTTTTTACGCAAAGCAGAAATAAGCACATCAACGCTTCTATCTAGGCCGTCATACTCCCTGCCTTTGGTTGCTTTAAACACCGCATCACGTGATACAACTTGCCCAGCGTTGCTCGCTAAATAATGCAGTAATAAATACTCTGCGCTTGAAATATTCACATCTTGCTGGTTGAGTGTAACGTTACGAGATTCGGTATTAATACTTAATTGACCAATATTGATCATGCTCTCTTGAGCATCAGTTTTAGGCGTGTCGCTGCTGTAGCGTAAAGCCGACTTAATACGAGCAAGCAGTGCACGAGGGCGAACAGGTTTTATAATGTAATCTGTGGCACCGACTTCAAGCCCAATGACCTCATCCATTTCTTCATCTCGTGCGGTGAGCATAATTATAGGGGCTTGATAAAAGCTACGTAACTCACGGCATACACTGATACCATCAAGACCTGGTAACATAATATCGAGTAAAATAAGCTGTGGGTTTAAATGCTTTACTTGGCTTATAACTTCATCACCGCGATGACATACATGCACAATATAGCCTTGCTCAGTTAAATACTCAGTTACCCATTGTGCAAGAGAGATATCATCTTCAACCAGTAAAATAGTACCGTAATTATCCATAAGCTTTCTTCGTATACCTGAATGATGTTTATAGTGTGTGGCTAAAATAACCGCCAGCGCCGCTTTTTTTGTCTATTTTGATACACCCATTGTAGTTTAACTTCGCTTACAGCAATCACTTGTGATGTATTACTATCAAACAGCTCAAATGAAATGCTCTGGGTTGAATCAAAGGCGTAATTAAGTGAGCCTTGTCGCTGTTTAAGCCAGCACTGCATAATGTATTTTGAAGTCGCATCGCGTAAACAATAATTTCCTACCTCTGGTTGCTGCCACGATAAGACAACATCGGCATAACATTGACGCCCTTCACGTAAGGCTACACAGGTATCGGGAACAGCAGTAAGTTCACTGGGTGGTTGTGTAGTGGCTGCAAGCAAAGAGCCCGAATATGTAAACAACAAACAGTAAAAAAATCTAAAGTACATAACGCAGGCCTACCTTGGCTTTGTGTTGATATCCTTGGGAAATAATTGGGCTGTCATCAATTTCTTTTGAAAACCAAGTGGTTAACCAGCCTGCTAAAAATACCCAATCTTGATTGATGGGGTATTCGGCATGAAATTCAAACATAATACTGGTACTGGCATCGGTACTATAAATAGGGCGTGCTGCGTTTGCTTCATCGCTATCAATACCAAAGTAATAGTTTGTAAAATCAGCAGAGTAGGCACTTAAGCCAATACCGGAGCGAAACTCCCAATTGCGCCAAGGTTGAATATGGCTGAAAAACACATTGGCAACCCAACCATTATGAGCACCGCTTATATCATGTAAATATTCAAATGAAACTTGTGAGTTTTCAAATCGGCGTGTTAATCGAAGGCCGGTGTCAAAATCATAGTTACGCTTTTTTATACCACGCAGTGGATCAATTATTCCGTCGTTATAAAAGCCTAAACCTTGTTCATCAAAACCTGCTTGAATGTTGGTGCCTAATAAATCAAGACCCCAATCATATTTGTTAATTAAGCTATAGCCTAAAACAAGTCCACCGCTGAGCTGATTATGGTCAAAATCTAGATAAAAATTATCGTAAGAAACTGCAATACTCAAATCTAGTTCTGCACCAACATCATAGGAGTTCATGCCAACTAAATAAGAGTCTTCAATGTAATAACCTGCGCCAGCGCTCCAATCCCAGGCAAACCCAGTGGTGGGTTCCAAAGTGTTATCGGCATAGTAACGATTACTGGCGCTGCTTTGGGCACTAAAAATAGCGGCAACTAATAAGGCCGCACAACCAAAAGACTGTTTAAGAGAAGTATACGTCATCCTTGGAACCTTAATTAGAGTTTGCTAAAGAGGCTAGGGTCTGTTGACCTTTGCGGATTAAAATTTGTTCAAACTAGGGGCGGTTTAATCGCGGCGCGAAGTTTGTAACCTAGTGGGCTAAGTAAAAACCGAGCAACAAAGAGTAAATCGCCCCTAGGCAGAACCCTTCGGGCAGCGCCTGTTTGGCATTGATGCTGCGTTATCGCCTATTTA